>NZ_JAOWHW010000090.1:0-231 GCF_030332425.1 Citrobacter sp. Cpo142 | reverse complement strand
CGTAATCCCCTGGCGCTCTCTCCTGAGCTGGCGTACCCAGCTCTCAAGCGTAGTAGAACCCACATTCATCGCTTCACTGGCCTGTCGATATGAGTAGCCCTTATCAACAATCAGCTGTGCACATTCCAGCCTGAACTCAGGGGTGAAACTACGTTTGGTTTTCTTGTTCATTAAGTCACCTGTTTTGTGTTGAGGTGAGAATATCACCTTTAATCAGGTGGCCAAATTTAC
>NZ_JAOWHW010000089.1:0-334 GCF_030332425.1 Citrobacter sp. Cpo142 | reverse complement strand
ATTGTCAATCCGGCGTGTGGCGCAGGAATGCAGGGAGCACTGTTTTGACAGGTTTAATTGGCAACGCCCAACAAATTCCTTTACCGGCAGGTTTTTCACCAAATCAATGCACTTGGAGTGTCAGTAACAGCGAAAACCCACATGGATGGAAACCCAATTACTTCGCCGGTCAAGTTGCTGTCGTAGACTCAAACCGTGTGGTCACATGCGGCTACTACGATGAGTATGTCTTTCATCCCGGTTCCAACAGAACGGATCTGACTGGAAAGTGCAGTTTCGTAATTAGCTGCTCATAAGCATCGAAATGATAATGTAAGTGTGATTGTCAATCCGG
>NZ_JAOWHW010000088.1:0-573 GCF_030332425.1 Citrobacter sp. Cpo142 | reverse complement strand
GTGAACGCCATTGAACGCGACAAGGCGCTGGCATGGGTTGAACGAAATATAAAAGTTCCGCTGACCGAGCCGCAGAAAGCAGGTATCGCTTCTTTCTGCCCCTATAACATCGGCCCCGGAAAATGCTTCCCGTCTACGTTCTATAAGCGCATCAATGCTGGCGACCGTAAAGGAGCCTGTGAAGCGATCCGCTGGTGGATTAAAGACGGCGGCCGCGATTGTCGTCTGACCAAAGGTCAGAAAAATGGCTGCTATGGCCAGGTAGAACGACGAGACCAGGAAAGCGCGCTGGCGTGCTGGGGGATAGAACAGTGAGCCTGCGCTATCAGTTCATTGCCATTTCGGTGCTGGTGGCCGTCGCATTTATCGCCGGAAACGAGTGGAGTAACCGCGGTTGGGAAAAAAAGTGGGCGGAACGTGATAGTGCGGAATCATCGCAAACAGCGAACGCGCAGACCGCCGCCCGCATGATTGAACAAGGGCGAATTATTGACCGTGATGAGGCTGTAAAAGATGCACAAGCACAAGCCGCTAAATCTGCTGCCACTGCTGCTGGCCTGTCTGCCACTGTTA
>NZ_JAOWHW010000087.1:0-320 GCF_030332425.1 Citrobacter sp. Cpo142 | reverse complement strand
TCTCCGAATGAAAGCCTGTCCTCAGCATAGTACTGGGAAGGAGGGAGTGACCATCTCATTAATTATCCCACGCTAAGACTGTTTTTTGTACAATGTGGTGTCGACTGTGCGTAATGAGCGGTATTTTCCGGATCCCAGCTTAAGATTATTACGCCAGACGTAATCTCCACTCAGATTGATATGTTCCCAGCCCAGGGGAGAAAGATGAGATACCAGTTGCTCATTTATCGGGATACCTTTTCGGGCACTGTTGCAAAGTTAGCGATGAGGCAGCCTTTTGTCTTATTCAAAGGCCTTACATTTCAAAAACTCTGCTTACC
>NZ_JAOWHW010000086.1:0-217 GCF_030332425.1 Citrobacter sp. Cpo142 | reverse complement strand
TCCCGACACCATCACTCCCCATACTCACTCCGGTAACGATAGATGATGGTGAAACAGAACCACCTCCAGTATCCCTGACATTGTTGACTTGACATGCGGCAAGCAGCATGATCGCCAGTAAAATGACACAAATAATAATTTTTTTCATATATACCTTTTATTATAATTATATAGGTTAATAATGATGAATGAACACTCAATAGATACGGACAACAGA
>NZ_JAOWHW010000085.1:0-397 GCF_030332425.1 Citrobacter sp. Cpo142 | reverse complement strand
GGCACAGTAAATTTGGCCACCTGATTAAAGGTGATATTCTCACCTCAACACAAAACAGGTGACTTAATGAACAAGAAAACGAAGCGTACTTTTACCCCTGAGTTCAGGCTGGAATGTGCACAGTTGATCGTTGATAAGGGCTACTCGTATCGACAAGCCAGTGAAGCGATGAATGTCGGCTCTACCACGCTTGAGTCCTGGGTGCGCCAGCTCAGGCGAGAGCGTCAGGGGATTGCGCCCTCTGCGACACCCATTACTCCAGACCAGCAACGTATTCGTGAGCTGGAAAAGCAGGTTCGCCGTCTGGAGGAACAAAATAAGGCACTGTTGCAAAGTTAGCGATGAGGCAGCCTTTTGTCTTATTCAAAGGCCTTACATTTCAAAAACTCTGCTTACC
>NZ_JAOWHW010000084.1:0-214 GCF_030332425.1 Citrobacter sp. Cpo142 | reverse complement strand
GAAGCCAAAAGCGAGATCCTGAAACTACGGGCACAGCTAAAACGTACCGAAGAAGAACGGGATATCCTGAAAAAGGCCGCTGTAGATTCAATTGGTCAACGCAACAACCATGTGAAAACATGTGGTTGCGGAGGTGACCTGCCCCCACGATTAGATACAACACTCAGTTAGTAACGTCGGAATCTTCATTCTCAGAATGACCCTTTCTCCAGCC
>NZ_JAOWHW010000083.1:0-435 GCF_030332425.1 Citrobacter sp. Cpo142 | reverse complement strand
CTCAAGAAGCTGCTTGCCGAAGCCATGCTGGATAAAGAGGCGCTTCAGGTGGCTCTTGGGCGAAAGTACTGACGACAGACCAGAAGCGGGAAGCCGTGATGTTGATGTGTGATGCGACCGGTCTGTCGCAACGTCGTGCCTGCAGGCTTACAGGTTTATCCCTGTCGACCTGCCGCTATGAGGCTCACCGTCCGGCTGCTGATGCGCATTTATCAGGGCGCATCACTGAGCTGGCACTGGAGCGCAGGCGTTTTGGCTACCGTCGTATTTGGCAGTTGCTGCGCCGTGAAGGGCTTCATGTTAATCATAAGCGCGTGTACCGGCTTTATCACCTCAGTGGCCTGGGCGTAAAACGCAGAAGACGTCGTAAAGGGCTGGCAACAGAACGTCTGCCGCTGCTCCGTCCGGCGGCGCCCAATCTGACCTGGTCGATGG
>NZ_JAOWHW010000082.1:0-281 GCF_030332425.1 Citrobacter sp. Cpo142 | reverse complement strand
TAGACGTCAGAAATCAAATCCTAGCAGGGCTGGCTAGCCTTGTCACTACCAGCTTAATACCATTCAACGACATTAAATCCACATCTGCACCTCAGACGCTCAGGTCTACGCCCCGGACTCCGGCAGGATAAACAGGCAATTGGTGGATACGTAACTTAACCGCGAAAGAGTTAGGCTCTACCCCGTCTCGCAGTACGATAACTGGCACCTGATAAAAGAGCATCTGAGGCAGCAGCAAGCGGAACAGTGTGATTACGAACGTCGAACACTGAGCCCACAAA
>NZ_JAOWHW010000081.1:0-287 GCF_030332425.1 Citrobacter sp. Cpo142 | reverse complement strand
GCACCTGTCGGCGGCGACGGTATCACGATGACCAACGCCGCAGGCCAGGTGACGTTCTCCACGCTGAAACGCCCCTTTGTGTATGACCGACAAATCCAGATCACCGATGCCTTTCAGGATATTGGCGGCGGGTTCTGCCAGATAGTCTATACCGGCGTTCAGGTACGCATGCTCAGCGGATGGGGAAATATCAGAACTAAAGGCGTAGTCATGTCAGGCGGTAGCGTCAGGTCGGCCTACAACAAAGTGTTTGCGGACCGCAATTCCGGTTCTTGGGATATGACCCG
>NZ_JAOWHW010000080.1:0-210 GCF_030332425.1 Citrobacter sp. Cpo142 | reverse complement strand
TGCAAGGCGTCCGAGCATGTCGGCGAGCACTGCGGCGTCGGCTCCGGCTGTTTTGCTTCTGACGGCAGCGGCAAGATCTGAGGTGTGCTTTGCGGCGTCCAGGCGGGCGACAAGCTTTGTTGCTTCGGTGCGCAACTGGCTAACAGTGGCAGACAGGCCAGCAGCAGTGGCAGCAGATTTAGCGGCTTGTGCTTGTGCATCTTTTACAGC
>NZ_JAOWHW010000007.1:0-203 GCF_030332425.1 Citrobacter sp. Cpo142 | reverse complement strand
TATTGAATCAAACGGTGCGCTTGGACTGGTTCTGCTGACGTCGGGGGACCCGGATATCAGGACATATGCACAGCAGCGGATAAAGAAAAACTCTGCTCGCGTGGATATACTGCAGGATAAATTTAACAGGGAGCTTACTTCAGAGCAGGGTATTAAGCTGCTGAAAACCATTGGTGAAAAGCGTCAGGTGTATGCAGATACCC
>NZ_JAOWHW010000079.1:0-92531 GCF_030332425.1 Citrobacter sp. Cpo142 | reverse complement strand
ATTGTCAATCCGGCGTGTGGAGCGGTGGCGGCAAAGTCAGTAATCAAGGTTGTGCCTGGTTCGAGTCGCCAGTGGCGTACAACTATTTTGCAGGTGGTGCTGGCGGTGATGTAACGTACAAACCTGTGATTTGTCCTGCTGGCTATATAATGACCGGCACGCGAATGTTCGGCGTATCTAAGAGCGTTGACGATGAGCATGTCGATGCGTATTGCTGTCCATTTAGCTAATTGTCAATCCGGCGTGTGGAATCCAGCCCGTTCAGATATAGAGAGTTTCGTCGTTGTTGGTGCAAGTGGATGCAATAAAACCTACTCATATGCTGCATGTCCGGCTGGTAAAAGACTGCTATCTGGCGGGTACAGCCTGACCTACTTCTCAGGCAATGCCAGTAACGCCTACAACGCCCCTGACGGCAGTTATCCAGATGTTGTGAATAACAGATGGGTAGTCACAGGGGCCGGCTCAAATAACAACTGTTTCGCAGCTTACGCAATGTGCGCAAGGTAATTGTCAATCCGGCGTGTGGAAAAACGGAGACTTCATTGTCAAGCTAGGGACAAACGGATGGTCATGTAACCCACACTCTGGATTAATTGAACAGTGGGGACAAGGCGCAGGTTTGGGTAATGATAGTTCTCGTTACGAATCTTTTATGCACAAGATGTCGGAAGTATACAGCGCAACGGTCACAGCAATAAACGCCCCAAAGAATGGCGTACGGGGCGGTGATATGGGTGTATATAATTTATCCATCACTGGCATGCTAGTTACTAACGACGACTACCCTGTGTCCGGTTATTTTTGGAGAGTCATCGGATATTCAGCCTTATGTTGAACTCCTAAATAGTTTTGTCAAGAAAGTATGCCACCAGACGCATCGCGGCCTACAAGCCCATTAGGGGAACACGCCGCCCCCGCAGTAGCGACTCCATTTACCTGAACAAACTCATTTGCTGTCATGCGGCCATTTGATTGAATTGTCCCGGCCTGTACCTGCCCGCCAGTATAGATCCCCTTGTCATAGACTGACCTGACCCAACCATCATCGGTCATTGTGAAACCGCCCTGGTGCTTGTCGTTAATCCAGCCGCCGTCCCCTTTAGTACGAAACCATCCTCCAGTGTTGGTATCCCCGCCAGTTGTCGTACTTCCTGATGTAATCGTATTGCCGCTGGTATTCGTCGTCTGGTTATTGATCACCTTTGCATTATTCACATCATTACCACCCATATTAAGAGCAGTAGACATTGTGTTTAGCTCAGGATGCCCAGGCAATGCTTTACGATAGAGGTAGTCATTTATGACACTCCCATTATTGTAGAAGCCAGCGATTACCACCGTTCCTTCACCGGGATTATAACCGCCAAAATTTGACAGATTCTGTACCCATGCACCTTGCGCACCCTTAGCAACACCATTAGTGATCACACCTGCACTCGCACCAATAGCCGAAGCTAACTTTAATCTCAAGCTGGGCGTGAGTTCAGCCCCCCCTGTAAGATATGTCATTGAATTGAGTTTTTTTGCTTCTGGCTGAAAAACCCGAGTTTGATAGGTAGCCGAAAAAATATTCTTTGTTGAATATCCTAGTGGAAGATATCCAGCATTAATTAAATCAGTCACACCAAAATTAACTGACTTACTTGAAGTCGTATTAGCAATAATATAATCACTTTTATCTGATATATATAGCTGCGCAGCCTTTTGAATACGCTTAGCCTGGCCTGCTGCGTTTTGAATACTCTGCATATCAAGATAATTTTTCATCATTGGTATAATTATCAATGCAAGAAACGAGACGAATATCACTAATCCCATAGATATATCGGTCGAATCAATTACACCTTTTTTGAGTCTTTTCATATCTACCCTCAGACTTCGTATTCAATATAGCCAGTAAGATCATCATTTAGTGCCCTGAATGATCTTGATTTAATTTTGGCTGCGATTGCAGATGAGTTTTTTGCATTTTTTAAATTAAATGCAGTTAGTTCGACTCTCCTGCTATGTATTTTTCCATCTCGTAAATTATGACTCATTTTTTGATATGCAATTATGTATAAAGTATTTGCAACAGTCGATGCTGCCATCGGATTAACTTCTTCACAAAATGTGATATAGCGTTCAATTGCATCTAATATATTGGACGCATGAATTGTCGAAATAACAAACATACTAAGGCTGGCCCTGAGGACTTCGTTAGCGGTTACAGAATCTCTGATTTCACCTAAGAGAAATACAGACGCCCCCATTCGATACGCTTTTTTTATCGCAGATGTGTAAGTTTCTTCTCCACTGACTTCCAACTGAAAACATCTACCGCTACCGTGTCTTCCCTCCGACAGAGTTTCTATGGGGTCTTCTATTGATACGCCCAGGTGTCCAGTGCACTGCAAACGGCGACTAAGTACTGCTGCGGCTGTAGTAGTTTTACCAGACCCCATCTCCCCAGCAATCAACATCAATCCCGTAGCATTAGGTCGTTCTATAGATGTTATTATTGGGGTTGTAAATGGCACTTCATTTAAAGCACGTGGCTTTAATGGTGTCTGTCTTATTACAAACGTCAAACCTGAAATATCATTTGCAATAACAGTAACACGGTACAAACGCTCACGGTAAAAGAGAGAAAATTCTGTACGACCTCCCCCTTGGTGTATGGCCATGCACTCATTTTTCAGGGCATCTGCATCTTCATTGTACAGGCTTGGTAGAGCTGATATGAAGCTGCCCTGCCCAGTCATTCCTTTTACTTCTCTGAAATCACGTCCGAGGATCAGGTCAATAAAATTTATGTCATTAAGAAAAGGCATCTGATTACCAGTAAGTTACTGGCCGCATATACATCGCGGCCTAAATATTAGAATCTAGTATTGAAAGTGATGGTGTTATTGTTTCCACTACAAGATGTATTTGCATTCAGCGCTGTTACTTCCGCTGTATACGTCTGCCCATTAATCTGTGTGGAAAGCATATCTCCAGAACCGATTTTCACAGCTAAATTCATACATTCTTTGTCTGACAATCCTGTTTCAGTCAACTTGAATCCGACACCGTTACCAACAATCTGAATCGGCTGCCCTGCCTGGTTATAAATTTGATTATTACGCACTGTAGCGTTCGAAGGAAGTGCTCCAGACTTAATTATGGATGCTGAATAATCAGTTGACGACTGATACCCGGAACTGTCACGCTGATTACGCATCTCATTAATTATAGCGTTAGCCAGATTGACATCGGATAATGCACGTGATTTAAAAAAAGCAACCGAGGCAGCAGTGATAACAAGTACGATAATGAAGAAGCGAACAACCATACCCATGTTAATATCAGTAGTATCAATAATACCATTTTTAATAGCTTTCATTTTTGACTCCTCATTTAAAAACTTGAAATATTTTGAAGTAAATTAGACATAACACTTACAAGAAACATAATACTACCTCCACAGGCAAACATACTGCCAACACGGACAATTGTACTAAGATGCTCCAGTGACAATACGGTTTTCTTCATCCATTCATCTGAAAATCGCTCCATAGATTTAATACCATTTTTCGTATCAAATAGGCTTTGCATTTTTATAATCGCGTCAACACTCGGAAATTCGAAACCAGTAGAATCAAGAGCTGTACCTAGATTCTTATCACCTGATTTGATTGCTCCACTTATTGCTTCAAGTCTCTCCCGCATCCAGGCCGAGTTGGTATATTCAATCAGGCTTTCAACAGCCTCTTCCATTGGAATATCAGCACTGAGCATGGCATTCATATTCATAATAAATATCGATCCCTGAATGCGCTTATGGACAGAGTAGGGAAAGTAGTTATCAGCTTTATTTCTTAAAACACCTGTCCAACGGTTATATGACCTATTTAAAAGAACAATTAAAACAACTACGAATAAAAATATAAAAAACCAAAAATCCCTAATCCCTACATATAAATACCATAAAGACAGTTCCATTCCTGACCATTGTTCAATAGGGACAAACAATTGGATAGCAGGAACCATCATCATGCAGAACATAATTATCAGGCCAAACGTTAAAAATGACATGTAGAGGAATGTATTTCTTGTCGATTTCTTTGCGTCCGATATTGCTACCATTTGGCTAGCAAAGCTACTCGCGTTTTCAAATCCTTTTATAAGATTACCTGCACGCTCACATGAGTTAAGTATAGATACCTCATCTTCAGGAAACCACTCACTAAAGCTATTTGCAACATTAGAACCAGCAGCAAGATTACCCTTACATTCAGCCAGTATCAAAGCAATGGGTTGATTTGGTTTTTTCCCGCGGCGAGAATATACACTAATTAGGCGATCAAATGTATCCTCAGCACTAAGGTTATCCATCTGATAACCTCTGAAACTTTCATAAATATCACGACGATCAGACGCATTGAAAGTTAATTTAAAAATAAAACGTTTAATCTTGTTCATAGAATTTTTCATCCCTGTCGAGACTGCAGATTTCTTGATGAGCCTTTATTGGATCAATTTTTCCTTCGTCTATTAAACGTTTAACATTATCACAAAGTGTGATACCGCCATTCTGTCTCCAGTAATTCCATGCTTCAAACTTTCCTTTTGAAGCATACAGACGCATAAATTTATAATCAGTTTCAATAATTTCGAAAACGCCTGTTCTTCCATGAAAACCTGTGTGGCCGCATTTATTGCACCCCTTATGATTACGTAAATACACGTTTTCCGAATTTAGTACGTATTTTTCGATAATCTCATGATCATCTACGCCCAAAATATTTTCATTTCCCTTATATTTTATCTTGCAAGAGTTGCACAGAAGTGGTGTAAGGCGAAGCCCGATTAGGCAAGTAATGATCGTTGCATCCGTTAACAAATCCTCCTCAACACCAAGCTTACGCATTCGCTGTATGATGTCGATTGGCTGATCCGTATGTATCGTTGTAAGAACAATATTTCCTGTTTGAGAAGCGCTAACAACTCCGTTGGCAGACGCTATATCGCGGATTTCACCAAGATAAAGGCCGTTACAATCCATTCGGACCAGGTTAGCCAGCGTAACATCCCAATTACCCTGTAACGGTGTTTGATACCAGCCAGGAATTGGTGACTCAACAGGGTCTTCAACACTTACAAGATGTTTACCTGGATGCCTAATGTGAATTTGTTCAGCAAGCAGCTGAGACAAGGTAGATTTACCGTGTCCCATTGGACCGCTTGTGATTATCGACCCTGCTGGTTTTGCAATGACACGGCGCAAAATTTTCTGTTCAGGCTCTGTAAGACCAGTAGAGGCAAGATCAGAAATCTCCTTTTTCTTGCGCGGTACAAGACGCATTACCATCTTGATGGTGCTGTCGCTGGCAGGGCGAGTAGTAACTCGTATACTGTTTAATCCCAGAAGAGATGCAAATTCGTCTTTAAAACGTGCATAGCAGGGCTCAGAGAAAACTAGGTTTGCGGGTTCACGCTGTTCACACATCGAATTATATATTGTATTAATCAACCGCCCACCCTTCTTACTTGTAGTTTCATATCCCTGAATAGCAATACAACTACTGTCTATGCGGTAATTTACTTTCATATAAGAATCGGTTACTTCTATATGAACGTCAGATCCTCTTTTATCTAAGGCACTTTGTATTATTGCGAGTGCAAGTTCTTGCAGTTCCGATTGATTATCGTTATCCCCAACCATATTGATAGATTCGGTTAATTTTTTTAATTCTTCGCGACTACAAAACTTTTTCTTGGGCTCAATATTACATCTTTTAAGAAGCTTTAAAACTTCAAAATAAGTCATTGACTGTGAATCATCAGACAAAGCATATAAAAAGTGCTCTCCAGAATTCATGTCCTTTAGTAATTTGATGTCAGCAGGTATTTCACCTAAAGGAAAGTCATCAACTAAACTTGTTAGTGGCACAAAGGTATGTGTTTTTTCTGAAACGCCAGAGACACTCATAATCATCTCTCATATCCTTAATTAATTGTTTGCTTTGCAGAAGTGTTTATATTTTTTATTGTCACACCTGAAAGTCCAACCCCAGTGACTTGCCAGCGCCCGCCGGGCAGCATAGCCCCGCTTGTTACTATTACAGTGTCACCATTAGAAAGAATTAGTTCGGCTTTTCTTCCATTAATCTTAGATAATTTAGGAATTTCTGATTGTAATGATACTGGTGTATTAACTCCAGATGAGCTAATCCCAACAGCACCAGGAACATTATTACTAGTACCTGGTGTAATAACTGTCTCCGCAGAAGCATTCCCGGCTGCTGCATTTTTCGCCTTCAAAAGTGCGGCTTTAGCTTCATAAAGTACACGTTCAGCTTGGAGATCATCAAGATTTCCCATACTTACCTCTGCAGCATTTGTAACAAATACTGTAGCTATTGAAAACATGAAAAAAATCGTAATTTTAATCTTTTGGATAACTGTCTTTTGGACGTATGCCATAAATTACTCCAGTAATGTTATAAAGAGTGGTTCCATTTACATCGAACTTATAAATGATATCTTTGAGCCTTACTCCTTTAAAATCGTCACTTTTAAAAATTAGTTGAGGACTGACAGCAGTAGAGACCGTAAAATTGTATTCTTGCCACTCCTGCAGAGGCATCTCTTCACCTAAATCATTTCTTAATTTATCTTTGATTTGGACCTCAGAAAAATTAGCAGCTATATTCATTGACTGAAATAGAGAAATCATTTTCACTAACTGATTTCCCATTTCATCCATTGGGTCATCACCTTCAGGTGTAACATCATGACTTATTGAAAAGCTTGTAAGAGATGTATTGGCATAGTTAAATGCAACACCGACACCAAATTTTTCCTTAATAGCGTCGATAAAATCTGATGTTGTGGCTACCGAGTTTTGTGGTCGAAGATATTCAGCACTCAAGGAGTACTCTGTACAATTAGCCTGAACAGGGATCCAGCCCACTACTGAAGGTGATAACCTGTATAACCCCTTTCGACATTCAGTTATGAAATTCAGGACTGATGGTTTCGTTATCCAGGGGTGGCTAAGGTTTTTCAGCGCTGTTTGATATCGTGCCTTTTTATTCAGCTCAGCTTGAGCCTTCATATCTTCATTTTGCTGCTGTTGCTTCTCTAGTTCCTTACCTTCAATATGCCTATGAATAAAAAAGACTGCTACAAGAGACATCAAACATGTAGCAGCCAAAAATATTAACCGCTCATCAGTCATCCCCATTGTTAATGGTTTTAACTTAAAATCTTTAGAGATATTACCGGACATTAATAGGGTGTTAAGATCTAACTGTGCAGTTACCCACTCGAATCGGTCCTGATCGCCATAGATAGGGATATCTAGGTTTTCATTGTTGCCTCTTAGCTGTCCTTTCATATCAATAACAGACTGTAATAGATCTGCTTCACAGATGATAAAATCAGACATAGGATGTATCCCACCTGCGGAGCTACGTCCTACAACTGTATACTCTGCCTCTCCTGCTTCTGAATTCCCCAGATGAACAACAGCAATACAGCACTCTTTTAATAACGAAGTCAGTGCAACACTAAGGGAGTACCCACCTCTTAGTTGCTGTTTTGTTTTTGGGGCAAAACCAGCTTGATAAGCGTCACTTTTACGGATAGCAACGACATCAAGGTTTTTGGCCTTTCCAATCGCTTTAACCGCTTTCATCATGTTTGCCTGCAATTTAATAGTTTGCCATTCTAGACCAACTACAAAGCGGCGTTTGTTTATTTTCAAAACTCTTATTTTAGAATCACTCGTAAGTTCAGATTTCTTCCGAAATTTATCGAATATTTTATCGAACATATGGAGTCACCGTTATAACAAAACTTTGCTTTGTTTTTGACCCTGACTTACCACCACCAAATACAATATTATCTGGTGAACCCACACCTTGCGCCATTGAGTTATTTTCATCCTGTTCAAAACCCGACATCACTATAGTTTGCCCTGGTTTAAGCCAGATGCGTTGCTGTGAAGACCGAGTGTCAATATCTGGAGCTTCCATCTTCTCAGTTTCATTTTTAATTGTACGTAACTGTTTGAGACTGGAAATATCCATGAACATGTTTAGCATCAATCTATCCCCGCCTTTTAATACTTTCGGGAATATAGTGATATTGGTGCCAGTAGTGACGCTACCCGGCTCCAGTGATTGTTGAAGAGTTGTAGTGTTACCGGTACTGTAAGGTGTTGTTGTTACTTTTTTAAGGTATGTCAGTTGCTGACCAATCAAAATTGGCGCTGCTGCCATATTGGTCGTAAGGAAGGTATTGGTTTTGACATTTGAAACCTTCACCTGCTTTGATAAAACATCAGCAAGGAATGAAGACCCAGCAAATTGGGCCGCAGATCCTGTTGCTGTGTCCAGTACATTAAATCCGCCTGAGATTGCGTCTGTTGGTACATTGCTTGTGGTATTAGCTAGGTTAATACCATAATTTCCACTCAATGATTTCCAGACCAAGTTCCAGTCAATATTAATTGAGTCAGTTATGTCTGAATTAATCGTGTAAGTAACTACCTTAAGCACAACCTGGCGGCTAAGAGAACTATTTTCATCTTCAATATATTCTCCAACTCGGGCAACTACATCAGGTACATCAGTTACCATCAATGTGCCAGTAGTTGAATTCAAGCTAAAACGACCAACGCCGGGTGTTAACATACTTTCTACTGTTTTCTGGAGGTCGCTATAGAGTGCGTTTCCCATATCTACAGTTGATGACATCGTTGAGCCACCGCTACCTGATACACCTGAGTTGGACCCTGTAGAACTATCTGTACCTGTAGCATTAGATAGACCGCTGGAAACGGAACCTTTAAGCGCATATTTGGCATCTGCTGGTTCTATATCGAAGCGCTTTGTTTCCAGGTAATAGAATACTATGCTCCCATTTTCATCATACCTTTTAGAAATACCCAAACGTCCGGCAACTAAATCTAATAAACCACCAAGTTTTCCAGAATAACTCACATTAGAAATAGTTCTTGCAACACCACTCACTACGTTAGATTGTACCATTGGTGCGCCAGAACCGAATGTACTCAATGGCCTCATGCCATCACCACCTAACACTGGTGACGGAACAGAAGATAGTTGCTGGGTCGGAGTACCTGCCCCTACGCTGCTACCACCTGCGACATATGTTGCAGCATCTGGAGTTACACGTACACGTACACCACATTGATCAGTTATGTCCTGTGCAAATTGAAATATATCAACTGATTTAACTGTCTTATACGTTACCTGACAATTCACAATTTCACGAGGGCCATCATATTTGAGTTTTGGTAAAGGAGATGTATTTACATATTGACTGTTTTGAAACTGAACCACAGGATAGTTATCACCCATTTGTTTAATCAATGATGATGTTTTTATCCCAGTATCTTCTGCATCTTTACGAACTTCATTCATCCGTTGCACTGTGCAGCCTGAAAGTAATAGTGCAGTTGCAATTAACGTTAATGATTTATTTTTCATAGTTTCACTTTCTGTCACTGATAACAATGAGGCATTGATTACGGTACCCACTTACATATAGTGGAGCCTGTGCTCTTTGGTACAGATTAAATAACTGGGTTGTCGCATCTTCGAAATTTTTACTACTAAATATAAGTGGGTAATCAATTGGATAATCTGTATCAGCTTCCCAGCGAAGCACCCATTTACCTTTACCTGCAGGGCAGATTTCCTTGGATACCCAATCGGCATAACCTGCTTTCAATGTTGTCCCTTTCTCAATTGTCCAGACTTTAGTTGAAGCAACCTGGCTATGAGTCGTTGTTAAAGGTTTTGCAGTGTTACTACTGGTTGGCTTTATTACGGTCTGCTGCTGTGTATCAAATACAATCTCAATTTCCTTATTTTGATTGTCATAAACTGCCTTTAACCCATGTTCTGATAACATCGAGTCGGTTGTGATTTTCCAGTCTTTACCAGTATTCCATGACACATTGCCTTTAAATTCCTTTGAAACAGATGGAGAAAGACGAACTCTCCAGTTTACAGGCACAAGGCGATGCATCGCGGCCATCAGAGGCGCCTGATTCCCTGCAGTTCTTACAACCTGACTACTGACGGAATTAGATTGTTGCAGTGATGGTGATGGCAAAGGCAACGAGCTGATGTTAGATGAAGTTGCTGATGCAACTTTAGGTAAGTGTTGTACCGGTTTCGGTACTGGCTGATCTTCTGTAAACCTTATCCAGCCAGTCTTTGGTTCAGTGTTCACGTCAGAGGGTTGTTTATAGGCACTGCATGCAGTTAACGCATTAGCCATCACCATAGTCGCAATGATATTTATTCTTGACATAAAACGCCTTTTTCACTGGCGCACTGGCTGAATATTTATAGCCACCCACGCTACCGCCAAACCTACACAAATATGTGCAGGACTCCCTTTATCGACGTAGCTACTGTGCTTGGTGTAGCTACGACTTGTGTTAACAATATTGTTTAGAAACTACGCCTTGCATTATCACACAGCACAGCGAACAGTTTCAACTAGTACGTATTATTCGTAAATTGGATGTTGTAGACATCAAAAAAAACACAGCATAACTAATGCTGTGTTTTTTGATTGACAATTAATTTTTGTGGACCATCAAAGTGATAAGGGGGAGGTGAGTATCAATCACAGTAGGTGAAGTCTGTTTCACATTGCAGTTATGAGTATCCGGTTTCAATTACCAGCTGGCGCTCGTAGAGGATAACTCGATCACCTCACCCCTTTGTTTTGATGGTCGGTTTTGCCTGTTGCTGTACTTCAGTGTCTTCTTTAAGTACTTGTTCATAAACATTCTGTAGTTCTTCATCATTGAAACTTAGACGAATTTTCTTTTGTGCAGCCAATGCTGCAACATTTAGCCTGAAGTCATGATCACCGGTTAGCGTTAATGGCCTGCCGCCATTCTTCTCAAGGGCAAGCTTAATGGCAAACATAATCGCGTTCTCATCATCCTTTTCAACGACTGAAACCCATTCGCGGGAATCTTCAACAACCAACCGTTTCCCAAAATAGTACGAGACATTACCGTTGTTCCTCACGCGGAATGTAATGTCTGAGTAAAGAATGCTTGCGGCCTGCTGGTTTTGCTGTATGAAACCATAATCAGGTGTGGATGACTGATCTGCTTGCGTATAGCGTCTGAGTTCGTGCAAAGCTGCACAATCGCCATCATCAATTCGTTTTTGAAGAAATTCTATGTAACGATTCCGTGTAACCATTGAGTTTCGGAATGTCTGCCTTTCAAGTTCAAGATCACGCTCCAGGACTTCCTGCGCCGCCATCTTTTCAAGCTTTAACCTGGCCAGCTCGGCATTACGTCCCCTTAAATCCGTATTATCCCTCCTGACCTTCCGCACGCGCTCCCGGTATCCTTTATGGAAATGTACACGAGTTGACTTTTGTCCGGATTTGAACTCTGCCCATAATTTCTGGTAAGAATTCTCAGGTTTCTGTTTCCAGCTTCTGAACTCAGCCCAGTAATCAATTGACGGTGTGACCTGCAGATGCAGGTCACCTTTACTCTGCTGCCTTGAAAACTCCGACAATATATATTGTCCTGCCTCAGTCCAGCTAAAATGAAGCTCTTTGGTCAAAAAATCAGTAACACTATAATTTCTGTTACCACACCGAATACGATCGGCTCCATCTTTCGCTTTAGATACTGAGTATTTCTCTGATGATAATCCATGCGTATGCTCAAGAGCTTTGAGGAATGACAGCACATTGATGTGGCGGTGTATCAGTTTCCATTTCTCTTTATCCATTTCCTCAATAGTCATTGCAGAGTCAATAATATTCACCCTTAATGATTCAACAACGTTGTCAGCTGTTTTTGAAGTGTTTTTTACCGATAGCTCCGCAAAGCTATACTCACGCCTCTGCTTCCATAGGTTTATTGTTGATTCTCCTCCTCCATTTCTATCATCAACTCGATCAATTGGGTATCGCAAAGCAGGGGAAACTCTTTCTCCGGAAACATCCATATTCTCCTGTGTGACACTTTGCAGAAACAAAGAGGTTTCCTTGTAGATAGCAATATCCATTGGGCTGCTGTGCAGTTCCCGCATGGTATATCCAGAAATAATTTGTCCTCTTTGATTGTAGATACGAACAGTCCCTCGTCCATCATCTTGTGAAACGCTGGGTTCTTGATACGTTTGATTTCTTCTGACACGGTATTTCTCCTTTAGTTCCTGAGCAACCATTTCGCTTAAAGATAATTGTTCTGTTTTATAACTGGCATTGTGAGTCTTGTTTTTATCCGACTGAATAAACCTGTCAATAAACCTTAGTTTAGACTGGTCATCCATCTGTTTATAACTTTTGAATTCTTTAGAGTTCGGATGGAGATATTTTATCTCGTAGGAACGAAGCTTCAGCCAATGTTCCAGTGAAACAGTATCATTAACTTCATCCTGTTTTTTCTTGTCATCTGTTCTGGTTGCGACCTGCGATGACAGATAGTTTAGTTTTTCTGATTTGGATAAGTTAATAAATTCTCGACTAAATACAAACTCCTTTAGATTTACTCCCTTCGGAGAACCCGTTTTTTTTAGGTTGAGATAATCTCCTGAAATACCTTTTCTTACCTTAACAACACCATTCTTTTTGAGTTCATGAATAAACGTATCGTAAGTGATGTTCTCTGTACTGAGTATTGTAGACAGCAGCTCCTGCTTAACGCCTTTAGCATCAGATTTGAATACATCGCCTTTATAACGAGATATAAAATCACTGATTTCAGTAATATTCAATCGGCGATTATCTCTTGGGCTTTCTAACCCGTACTTTGTATTTATCGACTCCTGGATGGCTTCAATATATCTTTCATTATGGGGATAATAACCAACGGGGCTGAGGTACGATCCATCGCACATGTTAACCTTAGGAATGATAATATGAATATGCGGTTTACGTTCCTCCATCTCCCCTGTTGATTCATTAAGTACACTTTTAATTTTTGGCAAATGAGCTTCTGCATAAAATGCATACTCATCCTCATCATATGCGTTAAATAACTGAGTGCGAAACTCATCAAGAACTGTTTTAAGTTGCTCTTTAGAGATATAATCTTCTTTGAAACTTAGAGTAATATGCAGATACCTGTCATCTCCCTTATCGGGCATGGCATTAACTATATTATCTGTAACATCCAGATCACCATGAAGAATAATTCGTTTATCCAGTTCGTCACGATGTAACGAACTCCCCTCTTTTTTACCTGTACGGAGGTATTCAGCAAAACCTGAATTATAACCACGAACACGAATTATCATCTTGAGTTAGCCTGTGTTTTTTTTGCTTCTTCTAATAAAAGGGATAGCTGATTTAAAACACGTTCTGTCAGTGCAGGGCCTATCAACCCTGCGAGCATCGCTGTATTCAACGCATGAGCCATCTGATTACAGTTATTGGCAATATTTTTTAGCAGTCTTAACGACTCACGCATGTCGGTTGTCATTTGTGGAGCAACGATGATCTCGGTACGATCTGTCATTACACAATCTCTGAAAAATTCAGATTGCTTTAAGCCACTTGCCGCCAGACGTTTTTCATACTCAGTTTTCGTTGCAGCGGTTATTCGAAAAGCAACCCGTTCGGTCAGTCTTTCGCTTTCGGGTATGGTTGGCCTTGGCATTAAAATACCTCGTATAACGTCAGTTATATTTTCAGGAGCGTAGCTCCGGGTTTCAAAGGGGCACCCTTTGGCGCGGGTCATGTGAGAAAAAACGTAGTTTTTGTCGAACATGACGAACGTGCCTGTTTTTTTAAGGCTTTTGAACTGCAACGGCTGTTGCCGGGAAAAAACAGCCTACCAGGCCCCATTTAACGCATTTCTTCCGCATCCTGGCCGCACAGTCTTGCAGATGTAACGCACGCTACCGCACGACCATGCACAGGGCCGCTCAGGTTCGCACAGGCACGCTCTCATGTGCAGTTCACGCGCATCTCAAACGCAGCAAAAAATAACGCTTTCAGATTGAAATTCTCTCAATTATCACATAGCATCACTCTAAATTTCAATTAATACGTATTATTCGTAATGTCGAACAGAAGAAAAAATGCAGCCAAAACGAGCTTACCCGTTGAGGTAACACCAGATGAGTTAGAAGCTAAGCTTTTGGATTATCAGAAAGCTTATGCACCCTTAGCTGCGCGTTCATCACGACTTGATCCATACAAAAACCTCATTGAGAAATTATATTCAGATTCTTACTCACATGGTCAAATAGCTGATTTTCTTATTACTATTGGAGTAACTGTTCACAGCACCACTGTGGGACGTTTCATATCAAAAAAAATAAAAGGTATATCACGAAAGAGTGTACAGAATGGCAATCCAGCGCCAGTCAAACCCAATCATAGCGACGATTCATCAGCTGTAGTCAAACAGCTAAATGATCTAAAACGACCTAAAGCAAGGTCATTAAACTATTCACCTTATAACAATGAAAGTTCAAAGGAAGACTAAAATGGCCAAACATAAACCATTTAAACAAGTTCATATCATTCTTCAGGGGAAAGGTGGCTGCGGAAAGTCATTAGTGGGCACCATATTGGCTCAGTACTTCAAGCTTTATAAAGGACGAAATATAGAAGCATTTGATCTTGATCAGGTAAATACGACTTTAAGCCAGTATAAAAACCTTGACGTTAAGCATATACGTATTACTGAAAAAGATAACATAAATGAAATTAACCAACGATTGCTTGATGGATTCATACAGGCAATCATTGAAAGTGATGCCGAAACAATCATCGTTGACACAGGATCAAATACCTTTCTCAATTTACTGGATTATCTTATTCAAAATCAGATTTTTGACCTCTTTTATTCATTTCAAATTACGCCTGTTATACATACCGTAATAGTTGGTTCCGGTGATTATAATGACACCCTGCATGGTGCAAAAACTATCATTGAAAATCTTAGCGTTCCCGTAGTTGTCTGGGTTAATGAATATTATGGTGAAGTAATCGAACGCTTGCAGTCTTCTGAGATAAGCAGTGACAAATATACGCATGCAAATACAATTGCTGCATTCATGCTACTCCCCAAACTGAATACAAAACTTCAGGGCAAGGATCTTGAAATTTTCATTACAAATCGACTGACAATCCCTGAGATTGAAACATGTAAAGACCTGAGCCTTGTTGCAAAAATTCGTGTAAGAAAAATCTTTGCGGATTACTTCAATGACCTGGATAAAATCGGAATACTGAATAACAACGAGGAATAAAACTATGTCAGCACTTTTCGAGAACTATGATGATTTTTGCGAAGAGGTTTATCGCCTTTTCAAATACGATTTACGTGGAGGAGAAAATGAATATCGTGTAATCGGATACATGATATTCGTAGCCGTATCGAAGGCTTACGAGGAACAGGTGGACAAACTTTCCCATATAACAGAAAGTATGGAAAAGACCATTGTACAGCATGAAGAAATCAGCTCCGGCACCCGTAAAGGGCTAATGTCTTCTGTTAAACTTCTTTCTGAAATACTTGATAAAAAATATAAAGAAATTAATGACCTCCGGACAGAAGTACATGAAGATCTGACAAAAAAAATTGAAGAGGAAATGTATGCCATGGCGGCACGTGCCCTTAAAGACGCCATGAGCAAAAATGGGTTAACTCTAAATCAGCAGCTCAGCTCTACCATTCAGGAATTAAACTCCGCATCGGCTGATGTGATTTCCAGTACAGACAGAATGACTAAAAGCATCAAAAAGTCTCTTGCTGCTTCAACACTACGACTATTTTGTCTTCCATTACTGGGGACGATAGCGGGAGTTGTATTAGTTCTTATTTTGCAAAGTGTAGGGGCTATATCTCTTCCTGTGCAGGTGAATCTGGATACAGATGCGTTTATCCAGCAAATTTTCTCACATTCAAGGTAGGAGGCCACATGTTTCGCTCAGTTACTTTTTTAGTGCTATTACTAAACAGTGGGCTTTCACATGCTTATTGCTTCAAGGAAGCAGGTAAGGCGATGCAAATCGATCCTCTTTTACTTCTTGCCATTTCCATACAAGAAAGCAGATTGAAATCTGAAGCAATAGGCGTAAACAGAAATAGCCAAAACCAGATTGTGAGCATGGATTATGGATTAATGCAGATCAACAGCAAAAATCTGGAGAAAATTTTTTCTAATTTTGGCATAAACCGCAGCATTCTGCTCAATCAGCCCTGTATTAACGTATATGCTGGTGCGTATATTCTTCGCGATAATTTTAATAAATGGGGAGAAAACTGGTGGTCAGTAGGTGCTTATAACGCGGGGGTTAAAAAATCATCAGTCCAACAGGCAAAACGTGAAAAGTATTCACATGAGGTGAAAGGGATTTACATGAATCTGATCAGGTTGGACAAGGAAGGAAAAATTGACTGGTAAATCAGGAGAAACACCGCATGTTAAATGAATCTCATCTTAATGATGCTCAACAGGCCAATATGGCCGATTCGAACGCGAAACCCACTGTTAACCTGAGACCAGTTAAGTCACCTCACTTTCGTTATCAGGACGGTTTTACAGGTGATTTTTATATTGAGCTTGTGTATGACGCTGATATCTATTTTCCTCCTGACTCTTCGGATATGACCGAGGCAGAGATAGCCGCTTGTGTCACCCAGTGGTTAAATTTGTTCAACTGGAATGTTTACCCGGAAGTTGTTTTGAAAGGAAGATCTCGTCGCCCGGATATTGTCTCGGTGAAAGGTCCATGGGTACAAGTAGTTGAAACCAAGAAGGCATTAGGACTACCGCTTCTCGAACAAGTCACCAGTTGGCAGACACACCGGCAACCAGATCACTGTGGTATACCGCACCTGATTTATGCCGCGGTTAAACGCACCGGCGGGCGCCGAAGCGATTTTGCTGTTTCATTGCTTAAACAATATGGAATTGGTCTCATTGAAGTTAGCAAAATCACAGGTGGTCATTTCAACTCAAAGTTTACTGCCAGTTCACATTACCGTTTGAGAATTGAACATGAGCCGACGCTACAGCCAGGATCTCGCAGACTTGGCCATATCATCCGTGAACAACTCAGAGAGGACATGAAAGTAGCCACGGCCGGCACTACCGGAAATGGCGATTATATGACTGACTGGAAACGGACCATGCTACGTGTGGAAACGTTGATGCAGGATGGAGAACAGCGTACAACATCGGAGATTGTTTCATTCCTGGACGCGACAGGTGGACATCACTGGTGCTCAAGAGCGAGTGCTTTAAGTGGAGTAAATGCATCATTGACCAGACTTGGCTACGTGCAAAAACCCTATGCCCATGGAATACAACATGCCTGGTCATGGGACTCAGTCTTATGTCGAAGTGTGTTAAAAGGGGCTTTGAAAAAAAAGAAATTTAACCCCCTATAGATAGCATTTACCGGAATGATCGCCTTTTACAGAATATTATACGTTCAGGTGTAACTACTCTGAGTGACTATTTAATTAAAAACAATAAAGGAGCACAAAAAATGGATACGTTTGAGTTTGATATGGAGACATTTGTCACCGACACGGAAGAGCAGGATATCAATCTGTGTCCTCAGACCCGGCACGAGCTGACGGAGATGCGACCACTTTACCCCGAACTGGTGCACTGGAGTCACTTTGCATTCTTTGTTGCCTGGGGAGCGTACTCACAGGACATTTACGCCATCAGTTGGGTTGACTGGATGACAGGGCACCGGGATGAAGGCTTTCTTGCATACTGTTATGTCAGCCAGCGTTGGCCAGCTTTTGATTTTGGTGGCACAGGGCTTTATGACGAGGATATTCAGGATCTGGCTGCGCAACATCCCTGGAATTGCTCTCCTATGCCACCGGCTCCTGAATGGTTACCCCATCATTGCCGGTAGGAAACAGCAAGGATGAATATTAGTGGTAGACCACATAATGAGGATTAACATGATTAAATCAGAATACCGTGGGAAACTTCTGTCGGAAATTCCTGATGAGGATTTTGAAGAGCCGTTTGAAACGTGGTCGGGAACATTACCGGCCCTGGTTCTTGCATCAACCCGAGCAGTACCGATCAGTGCTAATTGTCAGTGGAGGTTGGCGTCAACGTCTTGTGGCGGACACAGGAAAGATACATTCCCAGCGGCTGTACTACTGCTGGATATCTGTGAAGAAATGACGAATGTTGTCAGTGAAATCGCCAATTCGGCTTTCACTGACGAATACCTGGGATACTATGAGTCTCTGTCTGACACAGAACAGCGGTCAATACTGTCCGATTATTCCAGGTATCTTGAATCCGCTGGTCTTACATGTAGTGATGTGAATCTGAAGTTATTCAGCCAGGACTTATATCCACTGGACGCTACTCCTGCAAATCTCATCAGACTGTCATCTTCGGGCAGTGAGGTTGAGCCTGATGCTTACTGCGACAGCCTGGTGATGTTTATCATCGGACCTACCTAGTCAATTCAAGCAACTAAAAAAAAATAGCACTGAGTGGGAGGTCAAAACCTATGGTTCGGAGGAAGAAACATTGACCTATTACTCACTAAGCGAAGCTCTGCTCGATCAGGCGCAACGCTATTCTAAAACGAACCAAAATACTCTAAATAGTGACAGTTAAAAGTTAAATCCACCATTCAGGCCGCATCAGCGGCCATTTTTCATGCTTCCAGTTCAGTTATTACTCCACAATCTGTGATATCCTCACGTTTAAACAAGCAAAATCAGAATTTTCAATACATACTTATTGTTCGAAAACCATGAGTAAAATCTAGCCAAGGCCAGCTATAAAATGACCACAGAAAGCAAAAAAAGCCAGCTTAACGCAAATAATGAAACAAATAATGTTTCCGATCCATTCAACTCAGATGAAGCAACTCACTTTGATGCAAACATTCTGAGCTCACAATCGATGCATGAGCTTTGGGCATCAATCACCGCAGGAATGCCGGATGAAGGTGAAGACAAGGCCACGACAAGCCCTACAAAAGGCCAGGAACTGGCAGACAAAATGGTCAGTTCAGATTACAAATCAAAATTACCAAAACCTTTCTAAAACCAGGGTATTCAGGGAGCAAAGAGGTTTAACGCTCCTTGTCGTCTGATCACGCTGCGCTCCAAGAATCACTTCTGATAAATAACTTACCTTGTCGCGTTCGCGTATATTCACCCTCTCGCAAATCAGCGAGACTGGCGAAATTTTCTTTTTTTTCTGACTGTAAAACCTCTCCGCCATCTGGAAAACAAGCAAAAACCTGCTGAATCACAACGTAACTACCATTACCATTATCGATTATTTTAAGAATAAATTTCTTATTTCCTTTTTTGTTTTTATTTATATTTTCGAACAACACTACCATAATAATTACCTGCCTTTTGAATAGTTGCCAACCAACTTACAATACTTGATTAAATACATCCGAAATATCTTTCCTGTGAGTTATGCACACATAGCAGGAACCTCCCCAACATTCGGATCTTTTTCCGTTACGCACAAATCTTTTCTCTTAATAATTGACTCCATGGTCTGCTGGCCAGAGAGTCCTAACTGGTAGTAGGTTTGGCCACGCTGCATCATTCTGTCGTACATAGCCGCTTTACCTTTTGCAATCTGGATCACACCAAACCGCAAATAGTACAGGGCAGCACTGCCTGGTGTATAGCCATCAATCATTGTCCGGAGACGCGGGTATTCCTCATGAATGATGAAAGATGCTGAATCGGCATCGATGAGCATTTCATCATCCTGGCAGAAGGTGACTATCTTTTTCATTCCATCCGGAGTACTGATAGAACGGGCGGCTAGCGGGTCATCTCCACCGTCGAAATAGACCATTTCAGCCATCGGATCGACCAGACCCGTTGTAACCGAATCATCTCCCCAGCGGCCGACTTTCAACCAGTAAGGTTCAGGGATAGGTGTCCTTTCTACCGGATTCATTTCTGGCTCATCCTCCAGTAAATCCAGCACACCATAGCTCCAGACCTTATGATAAATTTCGAGTGCCCTGTATGGCCTGGCATTAAAGTGATGAAAACTCCACATAAAGTCGATATGGATCAGAGCGGCTTCCGAAACCAGACGAAACTGAGGCTCCGCCATACGACGATTATGCGCATTATCTTCAACGGACCCATCAATAATCCCCAGCAACACTTCATCAGCTCGTAATTGCTCAGCAAAATCCACACTGCAGCAGATATGCAGTAAGCGCTCCAGAAATAATGGAGAGTAAACGTCAGGCTGAATTTTTATGTACCCACCACTGTAAATTGTCCTGCCTACCGGATGCCTGTCTTCCCAGGCATAACGACGCTTGGCCAGATAGCGCTGAATACGATTTAAGTACATCATATAGCCATATTTTTCAGGATCGGAATTCAGCAGTGTTTCCATTGATTTATCCAATCCAACAGCCTGACATAACGAACAGCCAAAACGCGCACCACAGGCCTCATTCCGTCGCTTATCAGTAGCCGTCCAGACACACTCTCCGGTCGCGGCGCGGTACATCTCCGCCGTTTCGTTGTTATTCTCCAGATAACTCGGCAGCGGATACTGAGGACCTGTGCCACAGGAAAGCAGGAACTCCCAGACATCTGTCGCCAGCCAGTTTTTGACAGGATATAACTCGCCACCATCGCGTTTTTTCACAACGGTATCTGCACGTCCTTTCTTTTTGGCAATATTACCGGCGCGAGTACTGCTCTCAGCATCACGACTCCCCAGCATCAGGCAAACCCGCCCTTTCAGACGTTTCCCCTCGAGGAAAGCATTTTTAGCCCGCTGTGCGGCATTGATCTTTAGATCGTTGGAGCACTGGCGAACCGACGAGTTGGCGAAAGTTGGTAATCCGCGACCTGTCAGTATACGGCCTGTCCAGCTCGATGTTATTCCGGGTTTTGCCAGTACGATTGTCAGGGGTAACTTTTCGTCATCTATAAATCTTTGCAGTGCAGCCAGTTTCTTCTGAGCCAGCCAGTGGACTTCGGGATTCTCGATGCCGGTGTCTGTATGCAGAATGAAATGATTGCGACTGGTAATTTCACCACTGCGAACAACCCGAACAAGTGCCATCAGAAATAAATGCAGGAGGCTTTCAGAATCCTTGCCACTTGAGTAACCCAGCATCATTGTCCAGCCACTGCTCATCGCCTGGTAGATAGCCTCTACTGATGAAGTGATAAGACCCGATAATGCAACATCCCGCCCCGCATCTGTCGCGTTCAGCACCGGGCTTGTACGTAAGGTTTCGAAAACAGAATCCCATTTATCGCCTTTCAGGATCATTTTTTCTGGTTGGAAACTGGTATTACTCATAGCGATTACTCTCCCGAATTACGGCGGGTGTCCGGCAGGAATGTGTCAGGCCTGCGTGTGTTCGACAAATGATCCGGATTTAATAGCTGATACAAGGCGAGTAGCTGCTTCGCGCTGTCCGCGAATATTTGCCATAATCTTCCCGGTTTCCTTGCTCACACAAAGTCCCTGCCACCGGCTGTAAAGAAAGAAATCATCCCGTTCCCGTCGATTGGTCTGGGCAGCCATACCCTTGAGTCTCTGGCATACCGATAAAACCGTCATAGTCTCCAGCAATTCCTGTACGGCAAAACCAAAAGCATTCACCATGACTGCAGTAAACGTCAGCCATTCCTGAACGTATTCACCGTACCCCGACACCATCGCATCAGATAACCCGGTAAATTCACACCATGCCTCCCAGATGGCTCTCAAATCGTCCTGCTGCTGTCCCCTGTCTGAATCATCACTAACCCGGATAAAACGTCCTGAAGCATCGCAGAATGCTTTAAATGATACCCAGTATGGTGTTTTGCCCGTGATGTTGGTGCGCTCAAAATCTGTAACCCGGAACAGCACATCATTTGACTCCACCATTTCTCTGACCATCTGGCTGAGAATGTTTGTGCGATCGTAAGCCAGATTGATGGCGGCATTTGGCTTAGAAGCATTACCGTTAATATCCGCGAAAAATTGCTGACGAACGGCGCAAGGAAGGTTTTCTGTCAACTCGACGGTAACTGTCTGGGTATCCAGATTGCACAGCAGCTCGCAGGTTTCCAGAATACCGACATTACGATGCTGCCCATCAAACAGATCAATTTTAGAACTCATTGGTATTGTAACCGTACCAAATCCCGGAAACTGGGGAGAGGGTTCAACAATAATCTCACCGTCAATATTCCCAATTAAAGGCGGGATGATGTAGTCTGATTTCGTGGAAAGGGCATTCACCAGGTAATCGGCAAATGCTGTAGCGCGTTTCTGATTAAGAACTCTCTGAGAACGTTCAAGCGTATGCTGTTGACGATTAACAGCCAGGACACGAAACAGTTCAGTAAAAGTGACACTGATAGTCAGTACTCTACGGCCACCCTGTTGCCCAATAAGACACGGATAGGTGAATTTATTCAACTGTTGATTATTATTCATTGCAGAATCCTTTTCTAAATATTTACCTGCCATCGCCAGACAGCAGGCATAGATGTTATTTAATGTATGACTGGCAAAAATCAAAAGCTTCTGTACATAATTGTTCCCTGGCATAAGAAAGAAGACGATCGTACTTACCCTGCAATACAGTTAATTCAAACATTTCCTGTATATACTGATTTTTATTAATACCCAGCAATTCATAATTAATTACAACAAAGAGAAATATCAAGGTAGATATAATTCCAAGCTCTCTTTCATTAACAATAACAACTTCAGAATCTGGAGAATAACGTAATGAATAGTAATCCTGTCGGGCGGGGAGATAGAAACCAAGAAGAGGGTTAACTTCACAATAATCAAATGTTGTATTCCAGCGTGATACAACCATTTTATTAATTACAGAGAACAGAATCTGCGGGGCTAACACTGCGAATTTTCCATAAACCGTTACAGTAACGGCAGACATGGCAGCACGACCTGAATGAATAACTTCACTCGACATAAAGATACTCCATCCCGAATTACGGCGGGAGTCCGACCAAAGAATTATCTCTTTGAATAAATACATTTTAATATAATAATAAATAAATAACCAGGAATATTATTGACTTTTATAAAAAACTCAGTCAGATATTTAATACTCAATTCGTCAACTGCTAAATCGCGGGGTCCCACTTGTGGGTTCCGATTTAGTGGTTTACGACACACGAAATAATATTCTGCTAACAGGGGGTTGGATTCCACAGGGAGCCAACCCCCATGATAAGACGGCCTTTAATACCGCTGATGCTTGCGAATAGTATGGTAGAAATTTAAAACATTAACAGCTACTTATAGACCATATTTTGTATAAAGCTCCTTTTCAGGGGAGCTTATCCCAGGGTTACGCAAATTTTCGTATACGAAAATTTATCAGGCCGGTGAACGGGGACGGTTTCCAGCAGTATGATTATCCATCGGGGTATGTTCCGTACCCTTCGCTCGCAAGTCGTTAAGCAATGAGGCCCCCATGTGAACAGTCTGGATCATTTTATCTTCAAACAAACACCAGGTATCTGGTGATTTCCCCGCTTCGACTTCCGCTGCGTATGAGGTGGCATCTTCCATCTTATAGAGTTCGATAACCTGATCTTTATTTTTCTCAAACCAGTTGAGATAGTCCTCTCCAGATATAACCACCGGCGTTGACTTTGATTCGCTTGCAAGGAATTTAATACGTTCATCAAACTCGCTGCTCCCTGGTTTCACTCCTTTAATTTGATTGAAGAAATGCAGGG
Organism: Citrobacter sp. Cpo142; assembly: GCF_030332425.1. Lineage (NCBI taxonomy): Bacteria > Pseudomonadati > Pseudomonadota > Gammaproteobacteria > Enterobacterales > Enterobacteriaceae > Citrobacter > Citrobacter sp. Cpo142. Next base: position 68,803 of record NZ_JAOWHW010000079.1, on the reverse strand, counting down.
AATTAGTCAGAATCAGACAACTCTTAGCATCAACCCCGGAAATTAGTGAAGTATAACGTTTTTCGTATTCCTCACTGATAACAGCATCACTGGCAGTGGCTAATCCATCCAGAATGACTGAAAAATTATCAGATGGTTTTTCATTCTGCTGATCAGATGTTTTGCGGTCTGCCGATTGTGAGGATTTGATCAAGGAAAGGCTGTTAAAAGCCTCATCATCGAGGACAATGTCACACCCGCTTAAATAACCTTTATCGTTGGTCAGTTTATAAATGGATACATCATAATCCAGATTAGCGCCTTTGAACTGTTGGTCAGCGGCTTGATAATAAGATTCAGCGGCAGCTAAAGAGTAATAAATATTACCTTCATTTGAAGTGGAGTGTTGTAAATCGTCATTCCCCCAGTACACAACAGGATAATTAAATTTACTCACTTCACTACGCACATTTTCTTCGGGCGGATTCTTTGCCAGATTATTATTAAGGAGTTTGATATTTATGATATCAATATCTACAGCAATTCTGCGGCAAGAATCATTATTATCAGCTCTGAATTCCTTTTCATATTGCTTTTCTAATTCTTCAATTTTTTTGTTAAGCATATCAACCATACCCTGATTCAGATTGTCATCAGGGATATGAAGTGTTTTATTTTCCCAGACACCACCAATAACAGCGTTCTTGGCTGAATCAAATATCCGGAACCGGGAGGGGGTAAGATAACCAACATCTCTTTCAAATTCATCTATCATAAACTCTTTGTTTTTTTCACGATTTTGCGCGTCAAACTCTTTTACTATTTTTAGCGCGTCGCTGATTGAATTTGCTCCCTCGCCAATTTCAAACTCCACAACGCCTTCGAATGTGCCATATAATGGTTGCATATCATCGACTGGCGTCGTTTCAGTGCCCCTCACCACAACCCGATAGGCTTTATTTTCTCGCTCGAGTCGGATTCTGTTTTTCTCTTGCTTTTCAACAGATTCCGCGATTACCTTTTTTGAAGTCAGTTTCTCACCGCGACTGAAATCCTCAAAATTGAGTGTCCACCACCCCTCTCCTGGATCTGCTTGTTCGATCTTATTTGACAGTTCTCTGGCCATGTCATAGCAGAACTTGCTGTCAATGCCGCCTTTGTCATACAGGTCTGAAAACCTGACAACAGCATCACCGAGCCTGTTGTTAAGTTCTGCATTATCAATCAGATCGAGTTCAGATAATCGGCAAAGGGTATCAACCTCAGCCTCAATTTTCGCAATTTCAACAGCATTATCTATATTCATAAAAACCTCATTTCCGAATAATACGTACTAATCGTACACTTTTGATTATACATTTTTATATTTTATCTGCTGTTTAAAATTCAGCTAAACATCACAAAAGGCAGTCAGTAAAATACAACCTTCGTCACAAAGCATCTGATGACAAAAAATCACCGTAAAATTCCCATCAGAGCACCTGAATACGATGCAATCTGTGCAATTTTGAAAAAACATAAGGGAACATGGCAAAACGCGTCTGAAGGCACTGTGGAAAATCACAGCTGGACAGAAGGTCCCGCTTGCTATATTACTGAATAAGGAACTCTGACAGGGTCAGACTTCCTCACATGCTAACTTCACAGGAGAACCCGAACATGGGCAAAGTTGTCAGATTAGTACCGAAAATCGCCGCCAGAAAGTCTGATCCCTGGTGTTCACCTCTCGTTCTTGAGGACGGAACCAGAATTTCAGGTGGCGCTGCGCGTGAAAAACGTCTTAAAGCGGTCGGCGGGGTAGACCAGCTGTTGCGCGATACACTGGATAACGCCAGCCGTCTGGCCAGTGCGAAAACCAGAAAAGCTAACTAACCCATTGAATCAGGAGTAAAAAATGGGAATTTTTGACAATAACACCCTGAATGGCAATATTGCCAGGATCCAGGAAATGCACCAGGGTAAAGCCGGGGCAAAAATAATCAGTGATACCTTCAAAAAAGACGGTATGGCACTTGAGCCGCACCATGTTACAGCGTTGCTTGCTGCCGTCCCTGAACTGAAGAAAAAATCACTGAAAAAGAAAACGGCTAAAGCCGTGATCCGCAAGTGTGCCAGCAAAAAACCGACGAACACCACAGGAGGTGACTTTGTTCCTGAAGGGACCTGATGTGAGATTACCCGGCAGATATCCGCTCTGACAGGGATATCTGCACTTTTTCGTATACGAAAAAATGCTCTCTCCTTTGATCCGCATATCTGCGGATAAACTGGTATAGATCCGCACGCCCTCCCCTCCCCTCTTTTTTCGGTTAACACTACATATAGCGCCATTCTCAGCTGTACGAACCACTATATATAGTAATTTCCTGCAAAGTGTCCATATCCGGTATCTGAAAATAAGGATCGCGCCTTGCGTTATAATACGAATTTCTTCGATAACTTACGCAAAAAGGATCGCGCGCCGGATATTTTTTTTCAATGCAGACGTCCGGTGAATGATGCACAATACTGTACAGAGACACAGTTATTTGTGTTCGGACCCCTGAAAAATTTTTCGTATACGAAAAATCAGGGCAGCGCGAATTTTAAAATCTGAGGATTTATCAGGGCAATGACTCAGCAGATTTCACGTAGCATACGGCAAAATTTTCGCGAACAGATGGTGATCGGGGACCAGAATCAGCCCGGAACCTTTCACCAGATCGACTGGCAGCGTGCCGTTGCACTCCGGCGTATGGCCATCGCGAAAACAAATGCACCGAAATATCTTCTCGCCCCGGAAGTGTCTGCCCTTCTGTGGTATCTCGATGACCTGCGCCAGCTGGCGTATTTCAGTACGTTATGGAATACCGGCGCCCGACCGAACGAAGCGCTGGCGCTGAGCAGGGACAGTTTTGAACTCAGTGAGATCCAGCCGTTCGTCAACCTGCGAACCCTGAAACAACGTAGCCGGGGTAAAGGGCGGCCACGGAAAGATGAAAAGGTGTTCAGGACAGTGCCGCTTTATGATGCGTCCTATGTCAGACTCATGCGCCAGGTATTTGCGAGCTTTCCGTCAGCCAAGTCCGATCCCATCTGGCCGGAATCGCATGACACCGTTTCGCGCTGGCTCAGCCGCGCACTGGAAAGAGCGGCAGCCGACAACGTGGCACTGTCACTCAGTGCAGTGACACCCAAAACGTTCCGGCACAGCTTTGCTGTTCACCTGCTGTATAACCACATCAGCGAACGGGAACTCCAGGAGTTTATGGGGCATACCCGCGCCGAAAGCACCCAGGTCTATACGCGAATTTTCACGCTCGATGCGTCAACCCGACAGTCCATCACGTTCAGTTTCGACGGTTACAGTGCAGCACAGGCACTCCGCCTCGATACCGACAGCAGCGAGTGACCGCAGATAACGGTACGATTTTTTCGTATACGAAAAATTCAGTCATGGACGGAATCAGTAAGCGAAGCGGCAAAATTCAGAAGAGCAGGGTATCGACTATTATCATTGATTCATACCTGGCTTAAGGGGTATAACGTATCCAGCCACAACAGTGGATATTGAAATAAAAAGAAGGCACATGTGATGAAAGTTAAAGAGCTGATTGAACAGCTTCAACAGCTGGACCCTGAAGCCGTTGTGGTGGTTGCCGGTTTTGAAACCCAGAGTACAGGCATAGTTGCCGGAGCAGACATTATCAGGGAATGCCTGACGACTTCCAGACATGAAGATACTATGCAGGGAAACCGCGTACTGACAAATGACGGGACGGCTTCGGTCTGGATTGGGTGGAGCAATGACTACCGGACGGAGTATTTTTCTCAGGCAATTGATGATCCCGACGAACTGGCATAACAGTGCGCGACCAGTAAAGGTCAGTTCTGAATTTTTCGTATACGAAAAAATCCTGACTGATGCTCAGTAAAACGAAGCGGTAAAAACAGGGAAGGGAGATTCTGAAAAAATTTCGTATACGAAAATTTTGTACACAGACACTAACCGAAGGCTCCCACGGATGGCCTGATGTAATCAGCATTCAGGAGAGGCTTTTTTCCTGATGCTTCACCTTTCGGTGCTTCTGGCAGAGCATTAAGTTTGCCGGAGGCGCGAACCAGTACCTTCAGGTTTAACGTTGTTATCAGTAGCCATAAATCATCTCAGTTCCTGTTCGCCATTGCGACATGACCACTCATGCCCAAACGCCGGAAACAGAGAGCCAGGACTTCACGGTTCATGATCTCTGTATAGAGAGGAATACGTGGTTGCTGGAAATACTCATCGGTTCTAGAAACCGCTCACCATCCCCGAAGTGACGATATTTCAGTAAGTTAGTGAAATCAAATTCGCCATTTTTTCGTATACGAAAAATTATGTATCACCTGCTGCCCTCATTGACTAATAATTGCATGTCTTACACAGTAAGAGTATAATTAGAACTATAACAGATAAGGTGACATGGAATGAAATTGCTCCACTTTATAGAGACCAGCGTATTTCAACGGAAAATTGAAACCCTGCTGAGTCATGACGAGTACCTGAATTTTCAGGAGCACCTGAGACAAAACCCGGAATCAGGGGCCACCATATCGGCTACAGGTGGTTGCCGTAAAGTCAGATGGGCTATTCAAGGAAAAGGAAAGAGCGGTGGTATCCGCGTGATTTACTATTATTTAAACCAGGAAGGGGAAATTTACCTGCTGCTGGTTTATCCTAAAAATGAAATGGAAAACCTGAGTGACGAACAGAAAGCTCAGCTCCGCAAAGTTATTTCCATGATCGAGGGGGAATGATGAAAGACGAACTCTTCAAAGAACTGATGGATAGCGCTGCTGAGGCAGTAGAAATCAGGAAAGGGCGTCGCACAGCTGCTCGTGTGACCACCTATGAAATCCCTGATGTGAAAGCTATCCGGGACACAACCGGACTGACTCAGCAACAGTTTGCACAGGCTGTCGGTGTTTCTCCCTCACTGGTTGAAGCATGGGAACAGCACCGGCGCATACCCAACGGCAGCAGCCTGAAACTGTTATGCGTTCTCCAGCAACATCCGTCGATGCTCAGAATGCTGCAGGCCGTCTGAAAACTTTTCGTATACGAAAAAAAACCCCGGCAACTGACCGGGGTGGTAAACCTGGGCGGGTTTAAAATATTATCGACATCGTGCCGGAACATCATGCAACGACGCATCGAGATACTGTAAAATTTGTTCTTTATCCAGCGTTGCGAACCGGCTTAATGACCACTTCAGTTCCATACTGATAATGGCCCGCTCCAGCATTACAGGAGGGCCTGACTCTTCATAACGCCTCCAGCTGCGTTCACCACATCCCATCGCCAGTGCGGCCTGAGCCTGAGTCCAGCCCTGACTCTTGCGCCAGAGCCTGAGATCAAATCCGGTCATATTAGTGAGCAAATAAAGCAGGGCTTAGGCTGTCTGAATGATAACTTTCCCATTCAGCATCATCCATTACTTCCCAGCCTTTCCATTCGCAGAATTCCATAAACGTTTTATTTTCAGTGCAGCGCCACTCCTGTGTACCCGGACGGCGTAAATACCAGCATTGTGCTTCGTTTTCACGTTCTGACAGAGCCATATCAGTTACCCTCCTACACTTGATAATTTTCGTTTGATACGTATTATTCGTAATTATAGTAAACCAGTTGACGATCCATGTACACGCTTTGATTCAAAATTTATGATTAAATCGACGCGAACTATTTGCATATATTGCTCAGCTTGTATAATTTACTGGTGCCGGTCATCTCGCTTCATTAACCCTGGGGGGGTTTGTTATGAGTTGTTCCGGCATTTTTTACCAATTGAGTCTGTGAAATATCGCGGGCTCAGTATTATTTTCTTCCCTATATTCCGTTAAAGCAGAAAACCATGATGACGTCTTAATTTTATATTCAGACGGAAGAAGGGTTGACCGTAGCGATTTACAGCGCAGGTAAGATTTGATTTTTCGTATACGAAAAATTCAATGAGAGCAGGCAGACACACCGACGATTCCCACTCAGACATAAACCAGGAAACTCACCACTGGTGCATGCAAAAATTTCGTATACGAAAAAATACTGGAAGTGTGACCGGCCATTATGGCCGATCACTGGCATCACATACCGAAACTTTGCGATGATCGCGGAGAGTTTTGTGTATGATTTTGTTCAGGAGAGCTGGCCATGTCGGCGCTATCAGGGTGTGTCAGTGAGTGTGCTTCATCCTGGAACAGCATGTGGCTGGCATACAATCTGAGGGCAGGGGAATCCCAGAAGTCATCAGCATCGCGGCATTCAGGTGAATCATGAGAAGTCAGAAATTCGCAATACCGGCTTCGCAGCTTCTCCTCATCGAGTACATTTCTTTCCAGTAAATCGGCCAGATATGGCACAAGCGTTTCCTTAAAAAACGAAACTGCCTCTGCATTCCTGAATTTTTCAACAACGATTTCATCTGAGCCATCAAGATAAAAATCAAACAACCGGTTATTGCTCAATGAGTCCATATAGTCACAATGGATGTCATGAACAATAGCATCAGCTCTTTGAATATAATCAGGCGAAGGATTCAGTTCCTGTGGAAACTCAGGGAATTTATCCCTGGTATCATGCATTACATGCAGAAAGTTAATACGCAGATTCTCGACCGCACGTTGTTTTAAATCTTCTTCATTACATCCCACCGGCAGCTGTCTGAAATAACCAGCATCGAGTACAGGACGGAAAAAATCACTTGGTAATGCCATAGATCACCTCAGAATAGAAGGAAAGGGCATTACGAATTATACATATTAATCGTAAATAAGTGCGCTCAAACTGTCCCTGCTAACAATTAACTTGTGTCAGAACTCTCATTCTCCCCACTCAAATCATCTGGATCTGCACTTATACCTTTAACAGACACACTACCTGCAGGCACAGGCGTTACGGATACTAAACAAAATGCGGGGGCAGTTATCTGATGTACACCATAATTAACATTTTTGGTTTCTCCTGCAGATTCGCTCCGCAGCGGGGTGACTGTGTTGCCATCGGAGTTCTGTTCGTCAATGACTGAGCGGTAACGCGCTATTGTCTGACGGGACAATGAAGTGATGCCGGCAATGGCCACCAGGGTGATTCTGGCGCCAGCCTCTGTGAGTTTTCTGACGGCCGCACGAATCCGGCTCGATGTGTCCTGTTGCCGTTTTCCATGAGTCCTGCTGGCCGCCATGCGCTGACGCTCATCCAGTGGAATGGATTTGTCGAGTTGCATGGCTCCCCGGTGACAGCGGGAATTACCGGTGTAAAAGTCCCACGTCCATCGTGAGACACTTTTAACGGTCGCTTTAACCTGAGAAAGAGAAAGGTTGGCGGAAAAGCCACGGGCGCGGAAGTTATTGTGATTGTGGGCATAGGCCTCAACTTCCTGCAGGAAGCGCGGATAAGACGATGTCTCGCGCATATGGCCAACAATCGAGTAAGCATAAAAGCGCAACTCTTCAAACATTGTGCAATGACGTGAATGCGCCACAGCATCGAGATCGGGACCTTTGTTCCAGCTGCGCGTCGGCAGTTCGACATAATCCGCCAGCTCGCCCAGCTCATATTCCTGGTCATGTACTTCTGTTGTATCCCACCAGGGATGGAAAGGTGTTTTGGCCACCGGCCCCGAGTAGGCCGTATCGGCATCGAGCTTTATGGCCATGGCCTGGTAAATGGCCTTCATGTACTGGAGAGGTTTGCTCCGGGCATTTTCAGAGGTGCATACAGGGATAATGGCGTAATAGAGATGTGCATGGCCATTCTTACGATTACGCACAATGAAGTTTGGTGCCGGTAATCCGCGGTCGTCCCAGATATTGGCATTACTGTGGTCAAGATCGAAGATAAGCCAGGACACCATGCCGCTTCGGTTAACCTGCATGTACGGATAACGGATGGCATAGCGAACCGGCCGCACGATAGCAGCGGTTTTATTATCGCTGCAGCGCGGCAGGTATGGCGCTTCGTTCAGCAGGCGTTGCGCTGAAGAAGAATGAGTCCATGCGGCTGACTGGGTAGTCACAGGATTTCAGTCCGTATGTACCCAGCGAAAATGTGCATGTATGCAGAAGCAGTACAGCCGAAATTTGCTGAAAAAATCATCCTTATCCCTTTTTCGGTGCGCAAAAAACTTGCGAGCCGTCAAAAGAGGAAGTAAGATGACCTCAGAGTTCGATGTTTGCAATTTGCAGGACGTTACCAGCGTTCCCACACATCAAGGTCTTTTTTTCTTACTTCCGCTTTCTAGCGACTCATCACTTGGGGTCTTGTGTTACCAGCACAAGGCCCTTTGTCATTTATCAGTCTTTAGCTTTTGATTTTTACTTTTACGTTCTTTAATTCTCCGGTCTGGCTGGAAATTGTATCCAGTGCCTGAATTGTGTTCTTAAAGTAGCGTGGCTTTTTAGTCGCAGTGGTCAGACGTACCGTTTTACCAAAAACAGTTTTTAAGTCGACGACAGTGCGCTTACGTTCATCAGATGGATCAACTGAAATGATCACTCCAGTTATGGCACCTGATTTGGCAAGTTCATTGAAAACCGATAATTGCATGATTTTCCCTCACCACATAATTTACTAATTACACATTATCAGTATACAATCCTGTTGTAGCAAGCCATTTTTAACCATTTCCCGATCTTTTTTTGAGGTAAAAATAGTATATAAAATGAGCACTAAAACAGGGCACACAGAGACAACCTCGATCCGAAATAACCGGATTATTCGCAGGGCAATCATTCCGCAAAAATATCATCACGCCGCAAAACTAATGGCCAAATCACTCAACATTCCTGTGGGTGAAATTTATGATGAAGCGGTCGAGAGCTTCCTGATCGCGCCCAGCCTGGATCTGAACGATTACATTCGTGTTGGCAGAAAGAACAATCCCCCCAAGGTAAGTTTCTGGCTGGATGTTCGTGTAAGCAACAAAGCGCAAACACTCGCAGAGCTGCTTGGTATCACAGAGCACGAAGTACTGTTAACCGCAATCATTGCTTACGCCAAAAAACACAAATTCGATCGCGTCAGGATCTGAACTATAGTACTCAGAGGATCGCTCTCCGTCCAGTACGTATAAATCGTAACACATTACTTTTTACATTAAAGCAAGTCCTTATCACGCTTCCAGACTCATAAATTTGAGTTATGTTTTAGTCATTTTTCCCCACATCCCTCGAATCATGCTAACCTCATGAAAGTACATGACTTAGCTCCCCCCTACGACATGACAAATTTTTTCGTATACGAAAAACTCTCTCTTACTCAGACACCGTAACCCCAAAGAAAAGCCGATTCCATGTCGGTATAAATTAGGTTCACTTTTGGCCCAAATTACATATAATACGTACTAATCGTAATTTTTAGGCGCTAAGATTATGGCAAACTCGAATACAGAGAAAACACCTGAACTGACCAAAACGGAGGACCTAATCCCTCCTCTGGAAAGGCTGATTAAAGAGGCCAAAGACGCCATTGCGCTTGCTAATCGTCTGTCTAAAGTAGTGCTTTATCAGGCCATTATCATCGCAGTCTTGTCTGTTTTACTCATTATTGCCGTCATTGCGGTCATTAATTCTGATAATAAGTATTTTGCATCATCACCGGACGGAAAAATAACACCAATGGTGGCCCTTGACAGCCCTGTGATTAATGATAATGGAATTAAACTATTTACCAGGGATACACTTTACGATGTATTAAATCTTGATTTTGATACATGGCGTGAGGACCTTGAAAAAGGTCGGGTAGGTTTTATTGATGAAGGTCTTGGGAATCTTATTAAAGCAGTCAAAGACGCAGGCATTATTGCCATCATGGAAAAAGACCGCGTCAACCTCAGAACAGAGTTCGGTACACCGATAATTAGTCAAAAAGGATTTAAAAAGAAAGTTGACGCCTGGACATGGGTCGTTCAAATACCCATTACTTATAATTTCGTGGGACAAAACACCACCTCCAAGCCGTTAAAATTTATTCTTATCGCTACCATTCAGGCCGTTGATAACAAGACCAACCCGAAAGGTGTTGCTATTTCTCAGGTAGTAACTGTACCGCAAAAATAATACGGATCAGATTATGATTTCAAAATATAGATACCTGTTTGCTGTTTTGGGAATTGCATGTACTGCAGCCAGCGCTGATACCCAGAAACCGTCTGCTGACGCAGGTCCAAATGTCCGTATGGTTGATTCAGTTTCGCCTGGGAACGGCAATGTTGCACCTGTCCGACCTTTTCCTGAACAGGACGCAGAAACCCGACCTCAGAATACTCAGACTCAGGAGGATTCAGCGCTTGAAGATCAGCGGAAAAGAATGCTGGGAGAGGAGCAGGACGGGCAAACGGCCCCCCGTTTTCCCGATAAAACTACCTATGGACCAGGAACAACTGATGGCAATTCTTCAGCGCGTTCCGGCAGTTCGCAACAGGATGTAATGACAACCAAACAAGCTTTGATGGAAAAAATTTCTCCTGTGTCTCCTGATGTTATCAAGGAAGCCTTAGCTAACCGGGATAAATTCAGTGCCAGCCTGAACCAGAGTGTCATCAACTCGGTACCGCGATCAAGTTCTCAGACCATCAGCCTGTCTCCTGGGGCATCGCAACCTGTCGTTCGGGTTGCTCCTGGTCGTCCGACGTACATCGTTTTTGAGGATATCACCGGTTCTCCATGGCCACTGGCTGATAAAGTGATTAACAGTGGTGGTGATAACCGTTTTTATGTACGGAGTTTCACTGATACACCCATTGTTCTCGTACAGCCTCTGGTTACATATGGCGATGGTGACATCGGAGTGTTACTCAAGGATCTCCCCGTTCCGATTACCATCGTTCTCGCAAACACTGAGCCGAATGCCAGTGATAAAACGTTTGTGTATGACAGCAGAATTAATCTGCGGGTTCCGCGCAGAGGCCCACTGGCTCCTGCGCATTCCATTACCAGCATTTCAAAAATAGCACTCAGCAGCCCGGAGTTACAGTCCATGCTGGATGGTATAGCGCCAGCTGATGCCACCCGCTTAAAAACAGATAACCCGCAAGTAAAAGCCTGGCGTCGCGGGGATAAACTTTATCTGCGCACGACTATGGAGTCTAAATCACAGTTTTCTAAAACATTGTCTTCAGCTGATGGGACTCATGTGTATGAAATGGAGCTGTCACCATTCGTTGCATTAATGCAACAGGGCAGTACCGTAACGGTGAAGGTGGAATTATAAATGGCCAAAAAGTCGATTGTTGGGGGAGATAAGCGTCGCAATGCCTTTATTGTAGGCGGGTTCTTTTGTTTCATTATTTTCTGCATTGCGGTTGCATGGTTTGTTTCACTGGCCAGTAAATCAGAACAGGCACCAGAAGCGTCACGTATTATTAAAGCCAGCAATAAAGAAAAAGTAACCACAGCGCAGAATCAGGCTTATATAAAACAACTTGATGGGTATAACACTCAAAAGGGATCGGCTGCATACCAGAACGGGAATAGCTGGATATCTATTCCGGCCTATTACAGTGAAGAAGTGAAACCCAAAACAACTGAAACCGCCCAGACGCAATACCGCATCAAAACAGAAACAACGGCACAACAATACCGGCAACCAGGGATGAAACCTGCAAATATTGCCCGTCAGGAAGCACAGGCAATACTGGATGCCGCTGAAGCATCGTGGCGCTATGCAACACCTGTTGATTCTGAGGCAAAGGAAGTGACTCAATATGCTTCTTCATTTATGCCAGCAGTCACAGCAAATCCGACGCTAAACGCTGCGGCCCCGACCGCTGCACCTGCCGTTATACCTTTCAAACTCTACGATGCACTGAAGCTATGTCCGGCAAAACTACTTACGCAGCTGGATACGGATACAAATTCAATCGTCCGCGCCACGTTGATGTGTGCTGAACTGTCCGGGGCTACCCTGCTGGCCTCAGGCTATAAACTGGTTGGTGAGGACATCGATATGACCTTCTCTCTGATGTCATATCGGGGTAGAAACGATCGAATAGCCAAAACCTACAGAATTCAGGCAAAACCAATAGATTTGGATACCGGTCGCTCAATGCTTTCCGGCAATGTCAATAATCGCTACTTCAGTCGCATTGTTATACCGGCTCTGGCCCTGGGTGTAGCCAAGACTGGCCAGCTTTATGAAAAAACGACTGCACAGGAAAGCTATGTAAGCAACGGCACTGTCGTTACCAGCAGTGATGGCAAGGTCAGCACAGACCAGATCAAAGGCACTTTTTTTGGAGGCCTGGCACAACAGACTGCTGATGTTCTTAAAGCAGATAATGCCCGGACACCACCTATTCAGGTAGAACGGTCTGACAAACCCACTTTTGGGGTCATTTTTATTGAGCCTGTCATGAGTTCTGATGCGATTGAAAAAACAGACAGCAATACCACACAACAAGCATCGTACAGCCAGCCAGCCGCTCAGAAACAGATTGAAGAACAGCGCAGCTTTACACCGGGTCAGAATACAGGTGGACCTATTTTTAACTCTGTTTCTCCTGAGTAATTTTTTTTGGCTTCGATATTACGAAAAATAGGTATTATTTGAAATGCAAAATACACAGGGTAATAATGAAGACGCGTTTGACCAAGTGTTCGTTTCCGAAACGAACGCCGCTGAGGTTGTCGCACCGGAACCTGTAGGTGGGAAAACCGGCAAGCCGGAGAAAGGAAAAACAACCGGAAAAACCAGTCTGGCCAGATACATTATTTATGCTGTATTGGGGCTGGTTGGCTTTTTCATCATCTTTATCATTTTTATTATCGCGCTACCGTCTGATGACTCAGCGAAAGCACCTGCTCTACCGGTTATTGAAGTGCCGGAGCAATCACAGGCAGCCGAACCAGCTACTGAACAGTCTGTAGATACTGCGCCCTCCGATGAGCCAACGCAGACCAGTATGGTTCTGGAAAATAATGATCTGAAAGTGCTACTCGATACAGCCCGTCAGGCTATTGAAATTCGCGACAATAAATATAAGGAGCTTTTGGAAAAGTACAAGATAGCTGTTAGCGAAAATACAGAACTCAAAGTTGAGATTCAGTTGCTTCGCGATGGTGGTGCAGCCAACCATCCGAGTAAATCAAAAGGTATGAAAGTGATGAGAGGTATCTCCATCATCACCATCCAGGAGGGATATGCCTTTGTACAGAAAACAAAAGGCAGCAGCGTTTATTCGGTTACTGTTGGCGAAAAAGTTAATGGTGCTCAGATTAAAGAAATTGATCCCATTAATCGCGAAATAATCACAACATCCGGAGTGATTCGCTGATGGAAGAACTCTCAGTCGCATTTGTTAATTTCATTAACGGTCTGGCTGCGCCATTCTGGACGATGCTCTGGGCAATATGCGCCCTGGTTGGTTTCCTGTGGTTATATTTTCTTGCTTTAAAAATGGTACGCAGTACCGCGCCGGGAGCCACTCCAATTTCGTTCGGGGAAGTCATCGGTGTAGTTATTCTGGCCACACTGATAACAAATTATGCTTCAACATTAAGTGCATTTAGTGAATCAGTTGGGATGGGCGATGTTTCTTTCGGTGTTATAGCCTACGTTGATCCGGGTGGGAACCTGGGGAAATTTTCGCAAGTAATAAATGCTGCATTAACATTCGCCGCAATGATGGGCGGTGTATTTGGTATTAAAGGGTTATTTTTACTCTGGAAGAAAGTAAAAGGGGAAAACAGCGGTGGAGATTTAGCATTGCAGGGTCTTATTCATATCGTGGCGGGTGGATTCCTCGTCCAGATCGCTAAGTTATTAAAGTCGTTAACAGAGAGTATTTAAGGAAAATCGAATGAAACTGAAAAATCACACTCAGATTAAAGAATTAACTAAATTCCTGATGGCTATCGTCATTGCCTACTTTTTTTTCGCTGCGCCTGCCAATGCTTTAACCTGGGGGGAAATGGCCCAAAAAGCTGCTGACCAGGCTAAAACAATTAAATTGGCTGGTACGATCATTGCTGGTGTTATTGCCTTCTTTTGTGTCGTTGGTGCTGCAATTGTTTTCAAGAAAAAAGCGAATGATGACCCCCATGTGAAGTTAAGTCATGCAGGATGGCTTGTAGCAGCAGCAGTTGTCTTTGCCGGGGCTGCATTCATCCTGGCTTCAACTGGTGAATCAGTTGGCGTTGAATTGACCACCTATTAACCGACAATCCATCAGGAATTAGTTCCTGATGGAGTCTCAAAGGATGGCGAAATGACGACAAAGTTAACTCCCGATGAATTATTCCTTGAGTTTGCGCTCACGGAGAGTCCTTTTGATAAATGGCGAATCTTGAGCCACATTACCGATGAGGCAACGTTCATATACTTACCTAACCATAAACAAAGCCATTTATGCAATTTACAGTTTGGCATTTATGAACTTCTCAAAAGTAACAATGAGAGTGATATTCAAAAGGGTAAAGCATTACTCCGCTGGCTTGCCTCCGGTCAAAAACATGTGAGTAATTACTTTGGCACAGCAGCCCCGGCTGCCTTTTATTTGGCATATTCAAAACTAACGCCAGCTCAGATTTCTGAAGCCACAGAAAAAAACAGAAATCTCTTTTTATTATTCAACCCTAAAAAGCTTTCATTTCGCGAGAAAAATAAACCACTCGTTGAAAAGCTGATGTTCTGGAGATCTTAACGTGAAAACAGAGTTTCTGGATGGTCTGACCCGCTTACTTGCGTTGGTATCAGCTAATACCATCAACAAACCACTTCCAGAATATTCATCATGGGATACGGTTGTGCCATTAACAAAGCGTGACGTGGATAACGACACCTCGCTGGAGTCGCCATATGTCATTACGACAGACCAGGGAGAGCTGATAACCGTTTTTGACCTTCAGGGTGTCTTCCAAATCGTTGGTCCGGATCACTATGCAAACATGCTCGACGAGTTGGGTAAATTACTCCGCCCGTTGTGTCAAAAATCTGGTCATGAATTCTGGTTCTCTTATGAAGAAGACCCTGATCGTGCCTACGACGAACTTGCGCGTATTGTGGCGCCACAAATTCTGGCATGTAAAAAAATGGGGCTCAATGTTGGCGACCTCATCCGTGAACGTATTTCGAAAAACGCCAGCAGATGTCACTTTGAGCAAAATCTGCTGGTACTGAAGACAGGTCTTCTGGCACTGACCAGGGAGACGATCAAAGACGAACAAAGTGAGAAGCTAAAGAAGACCAAGGGTCTTCAGCATCCAGTGTATGGCCAGAACATCAATACCATCTATGAATCTCTGCGTACACTGCATATCGCAACCACCGAACGCATCATCGATAATTTCCGGTTATGCGATATCAATGGCACCTCCGGCATTCTTGTACGACGACTTGAAGCACACGAAGCGTCACGCCGTATTCGAATAATGATCGAACGTGAGCGCACAGCTCAGAACTGGAAACCATTGCTGGTCACGGAAGGTATGAGTCCGCGGGGGCAGGTCAAACATGTGGATGACATCTTACCCCTAAAACTGAAATGGCAAATCTGCACATCTAATCCCAGTATCCCGGAAGGGACACAATATATCAGTACCGGTAAATTCTACCATGCACTGCTGTACATGGAGCTGGCCCCACACGACATTCAACAGTTCTCTGAACTGCTGGCCAGAATGGATCGATCTATGCCGTTCCGCTGTACATTCCAGCTATCACCGAAAGGTCTGGACAGCTGTAAGCTGCGCAGTATGACGGCAAGCCTGCTGGGTTTTTTTGGCGAGATTAAAAAAGTGAAAACGTCACTGGATTACCTGAAATCCCGTGATGAACACGACCCTGTAATGTGTATGCAGTTTACAGCGACAACGTGGGCAGACGATCTGGAAACGCTTAAACGACGAGTGACGACTCTCGATGCCTCACTCCAGTCCTGGGGGGTTCCATCAATGAGCGGCTCTTCAGGTGATACGTCAGCCTACTGGCTGGCGTCAGTGCCGGGTTTTGCCAAAGCTAACCCTGCTACAGTGATGACCCCCCCTCTGCGTGAAGCACTGGAAATGATGCCATTTACGCAGGCAGCATCTCCATTCAATGACGGCTGGCTCACAGTATGTACCCCTGACGGTAAAATCATTCCTTTGCATGCGTATTCACCGCTACAGGATACCTGGATTCGCCTTTTTTCTGGCACTCCCGGGTCTGGTAAGTCTCTTACGATGAACGTAATGAACTTTGCCTTTGCCGTTGCGCCTGGCTACACCAGAGTGCCACTGGGTTTGATCATCGATGTCGGCCGCAGCTCCTTTGGACTGATAAAACTTTTAAGCGACGAACTTCCGGAAGATCGCCGTCACGAGGTCGGGTGCTATGAACTGGAAAACTCTCGTGAGTATGGTACGAACATTTATGATACTCAGCTGGGGCTACGCTATCCACTTCCTCATGAGAGGACCTTCCAGCAAAACTTTATGAAATTACTGTGTTCCACCACAGTGATTACACAGACAGAGAAAGGACAAATTGTAACCCGCCAGTTGCCGGATGGACTCGAGGGTTTTCTTTCAAAATTAATCGATGAAGCCTATAAACTGACGTCAGAGCCAGAAACCGCACTGCCTTATGAAGCAGCCGTTTTACCAGAAGTGGACAAGCAACTTGCGATTGTTCGTGAGAAGGGTATCCACGATGATTCCTGGTGGGAGAGCGTTTCATGGTGGGAGGTTGTGGACTTACTTTTTGAACATGGTTTTCATCATGAAGCTGCACTGGCACAGCGTATGGCTGTACCTGACATTACTCTGCTCAACAGCGTCGCAGCTTCAAGCATCATGATGAACCTGTACCCTAATCTCAAAGTGCAGTCCACCGGTGAAACCATGCAGGAGTACGTTCAGCGATATCTGCGTGACGTATCAAATCTGTATCCAATGTTTGCCGGTCGTACACGATTCGAAATATCTGCCGAAACCCGCTTTATGAGTATCGATCTGGGCAAGGTACTCGCCGCAGAAAGCGACAAGGCAGGCCTCTTCTATATGCTGGCCCGCCATATCGGAACCCGTAGCTTCTTCCTGGAAGAAGAATCATTCATGCGGCAATGCCCGGATATATATAAAGAGCATCATCGTATCCGTATTCTGTCTAACCGGTCAGAAAAGCGCATTATCGCCGCAGATGAATCGCATAACTTTAAGGATGACCAGTTCACTTCTGAGCAATTCGTAAAGGATGCACTGCAGGGGCGTAAGCTTGGTCTTGTTGTCGTTCTGGCGTCACAGTTCCTTGAGCACCATCATCCCATTATCCGGGCAGCTGCCACTGACGTATTTGTCCTGCGTGGTGGTTCAAGCAGCGATGAAAAAATTCTGCGAGAGGAATTCAAAGTCACACCTGAAACGCTTGTCCGGTTACAACGAGAGTGCCGCGGCCCTGGTCCTAACGGAGCCAACTTCCTCGCATTTTTCAAAACCAGCCTTGGGAATGTCTGCCACATTCTGAATAACACCTCCAGCGCCACTGAATTATGGGGATTTAACACGTCGCAGGCAGACATGATTGTCCGGGACGAACTGTATAAGCGATTCGGGACAGCTGTTGTTCGGGAATATCTCGCCCGAAACTTCCCGTCAGGATCGTCCATCCGATATCAGGAAACCATTCGACAGAAAGGTCTGAACGCCGAAGGGCAGACCGTCGCCTCCTACCTTATAGAAGAAATTTCCGAGAAAATCAGGGAGAAAATAGAAAATGAAGCTGCGTAAACCAATTGTCGCCCTGCTTTTTTCACTAGGTATCTCTGGCACAGTATGGGCTGCTTATCCTGTGACAGATGTCACACTCATTACGGTAGTAAAAACCGGGTTTAATGCGATCGCTATGCAAATGAGCGCATTTCAGGGTGCCTTAACCACGGTATTGACACAGATTGGCTCTGCTATCAACCAGAACGGTAGCAAAGTGGCCACAACCATCGAAGCCGCGTCAAAATCCGACCGCGAATTCCAGACTGAGAAATCACGGCAGGAAAATCTCTCCGACGCCAAGGCCAAATTTCAGGTATCGGACAGTATCTGCAGCGAGTCTGCTTCCGGTGGAGCCAGTGCGGTATCGAGCGGAAGCTCTGCTGCAAAAGGCTCGATGCGTCCTGGTGGTGGAGGTGTTGCCAACAGTGCGGTCAGTAACGCTGTAAACAAGCCTGCGTTATCTCCGTCAGCCGACGCTGCCCGATCGGCAAAAGTGCACGTGCAATATTGTGACAGCATCGATTATGCAGCTTTTGGTGGTTCTCAGGCCTGCCCTGCAGTCAGTAAAAACATGCCCGGAGCGGATAAGCGTGTTGATTCTGTACTCACCGGCGCTGGCCCTGATGGTAAAGAACCAGACCTGACATTTACTCAGGAACAGACTGATGCAGCCAGGATGTACATCCAGAATTCCGTGTATCGCAGTGTCAGTAAAGATCTGTCAAAGGCAGAAGCAAACAGCGCTGCCGGCATTCAATACCTGGGTCTGAAAAATCAGATGTACGCCTCGCTAAGTGCAGCTGCAGATCCCCAGGAAAAGGTGTTAGCTGAACGCCAGCCTATCGATGAAACCAAAGCGTTAATAGCCGAAGCTCTGCAGTCTAAAAGCGCAAAATCCTACTTTGACGCGACCGCAAGCGACGTCGTGAAGCAGACGGGGAAAATGTCCAAAGCTGATTTCTTACAATTCGAAGTAGGGCGCCGTTATGCGAATACAGAATATCAGGCCGATCTGCAGGGCATGGATACGGACAACCTTGCCCGTGAGCAGATTCGGGTGGCATCGCTCACCAACTGGTTACTGCTGGATCTCCGCAATGAAATTCAGGCCGGAAACATCATTGCTGGCCAGCAACTGGCATCTCAGGTTCGTAATGAATATGAACCGTTACTGAACGGACAATACCAGGCCATTGGAGCCAGGACAGGGGGGGAATAAGCATGAACCTTAAACGCATTGGTAAAGTGGTAACAGCACCGCTATGGGTTCCTTTACTTCCTCTGACCCGGACAGTTCGTCGTCTGTATCATACTCATGACAACCAGCGTGAACTGATTTCTCAGCTTAAGGGTGAAATACGCGAGAAGCTGGAAGCTCGTAAACAACAGGCCACCCAGGCCGAAATGACGTTCGCTGAATCCGTGGAGCAGGCTGAAAAGCTTGCCGCACAGCGCGGTGAGTTATTCTCACTTCAGGAACTGCATGCAGAACTGTTACTTAGAAAAAGATTAATCCTGATGATTGTCTACACCGTACTGGCCACCGGCCTTCTTACGGTTGTTATGGCATCCATTCTGTATGGACTGCTTATGATTATTGCCGCGTTTACTATGTCACTTTATGCGGCACCATCACAATTCCGGATGTGGCAAATCGAAAACAAGCGTTTAAGTCGCGAGGAAAAAGGCAGTTTTAGTGATTTCAGACACGAGACTCGATGGTACCTGGACACGATAAATCCCGGGTTTAAACCAACAACCAATACGTCTTTGTTGACGCTATTACTGGTTGTCACGCTTGGAGCCCCAATTGTCACCTATGCAGAAAATCTCGATGACCTGACAACCGCCGCTGATAGGGGTACGGATATCAGCCGCCAGGCGATGGTGACGCTGTTTGGCCAGATTGTTAATAACCCCTTAAACGGTATCGTCGAGGATGGTGGCGATAGTCTGGTATCTCAAATTCTCAAAATTTTCAGTTCAACGCTTCTCATTGTCGGCACCGGCGTTGGCGGCTATCTCGTTTTGCAAAAAACGGCCAGAACAGCCCATGATGGCCAATACATGGACAGGGAGCAAGGTTCGTTCTGGGCACCGATACGTATTCTGGCCGCATTCTCGATGCTCACCCCGTTACCAAATGGATGGAGTCTTAGCGCGCTTCTCATGTTATATGCTGCAGCCAAAGTAGGGGTTGGTGGTGCAAATCTTGGTACTGACGCAACGGTCGACGCATTTATGGCTGGGCAGACATTTGTACTACAGCCGGTCGCCCCATCTACCGTTACGTTGGCCAGATCTTTGTTCGAAGCCAATATGTGTATGTTTGGGATCAATGCAAGCCTGGACTCACAGAACAACTCTGGCGGTATTGTTTTTTCATCGGACTACATTAACCAGTCGCCAATAGAAAATGGTTTTATTTTAAAATCAAAAAGCTTTACGTGTGGAGGAGCCACTATTGCGATAGAAGAAAATAACTCCATTCTTTCAAAACTTGGTCTATCTGCTGATATTGATGTTACCGCGATCAGAAACGCCCACACTGAAGGGTTGAACGAAATGCAGCGTTCTTTGCGTGATGGTGCACAGCAGTTCGTTCAAGGTGTCATTTCTAGACAACAAGACGAAAACAGTAACCTGGTCAATGCTGAATCAGTGATTCAGACTGCAAGTCAAATTTATGAAAATAAAGTAACGGCAGCAATCCGGTCCAGCAACATGAATGGACAACTACAAAATTTAACCAGTCAAATCGGAGATAAAATTAAATCTGAAGGTTGGTTTGCGCTTGGTAGTTGGTATCAAACACTGGCGCAAGCAAATAATAAAGTAGGGAATAGTGCATCTGCTAAAGGTAGTGCATTTGGGGCATCGGTTAGTCAATCGCCTGTCACAGATGATTATTTAAAACTGGCAATGAGTGCATATATGGCTCAAAAATCAGTTACAGACAATACTAACGCCGGAATACTTACAGCAAAATCCTCATATGAATCAAATGAAATAAAAGATGCCGGAAGCTTCTTTGGCTATATTTTTGGGGTAATGGGGCAAGATATGGCCAATACATTCACTTCTTATGCTGAAAATGATTCGGGAATGGTAAACCCTATTATTTCGATGAAAAACCTTGGAGATCGCCTCATAGCAGGTGCTGAAACAGCATTCGTAACATATGGAGCCGCTAAGGCAATTTCATCAGGTGCAAATAATACTATCTTTGGTTGGGTGGCAAATAAGTTCACTGGTGCAACAGCCGCTTTAAAAGCTATCGTAGATTTTGTAGGTCCATATGTAGCCTTCATGCTAATTATGCTCATTGGTGCTGGCATAACTCTATCTATCTATATACCTCTAATGCCATTCATTATTTGGACTGCTGCTTGTATCAATTATTTAATTATTGTCGGTGAAGGAATCTTTGCATCTGCTCTTTGGGCCTTTTCTCACCTCTTAGGAAGCGGTGAAGGTATGGGACAGAAAACCGCCCATGGCTACATATTCCTTCTAAATTTGATGTTCCGGCCAATACTTATGGTCGGCGGTTTTCTTTTAGGTGGCGGAATCGTTGTAATTGGAGGTACTCTTATTAACAAAATGCTGCCCGCTGCGATTGGTAATGCACAGTTTGATTCTTTCACTGGAATCGCAACAATTATAGGCTTCATTTTAATTTATTGTTCTTTGCAGCTGACAGTAGTGGGAAGTAGCTTTGGATTAATAAATATTGTTCCCGATCAAGTTATAAACTGGGTTGGTGGTCATGCTTCATCTACACTTGGTAGAGAAGCAAGTGATAAAGCTAATCATGCAACTAATGTACTTGCTAACAAAACAGAAAATACTCTTAACTCTAAAAAAACACCTTTAGGAAAAGGTAATCAAACCCCTCCGTCAAATTCAATTAAATGACTTTTATTTTAAAGCGGCTATTGCCGCTTTATTATTTAAATGTTATATTGAATACAAATATGAGGTGCTCACATGAAAAAAGAAACGATTCGCTCATTACTAATTCTTGTTATGTCTTTTCTTTTACCTTTAACATTCGGCATCGTTATCGGTGGTTTCTTTGTCCTCGATAAACACCCTTCAGTTATCGCTTTTGGGGTTGTACTGGTGGGACTATGCGTATTCCTAAGAAATGTTACTCGGCGTTTCAGCATTCAACAGCATTAATTTGACAAAAGGGCTATTTTTCCTTTAGCCTCACACGCGCACTTTAAAGTGCACCGGAATTAGCAGTCCGGCGACCACGACGACAGTCTTCCAGTTTATGGCGGGCTGGGTTTGGGCAACCTTCGGGTTGGCCGGTCGTGGCCGGTACTGCTAACTCGAGCTCAGTTCGCCACCCAAACCTCGGATTAGCAGCCAGGTTAGGTGGTTTTATCCAATGAGACCACGACTATGATGGATGTTTCTTGCAGGCATGATAATGCCGTCACCCTTCCTAACACCGCCTCACTCTCCGCTGGCAACAACATTTCAGCATTTGCGCTGGATTTTTGTAAAATTTCAACTGGTGCTGAGTCTTTCGTACAATGCAGAAATCATTGCGAAATTTCAGTAGGCTCTTCAAGTAAAATAGATGCGGGGAATTTCTCAAAAGTTATTGCCGGTATCGATTCAAGCATCATAGTAGGACCATGCTCCACAGTCACTGCCGGTGAAAACTCAGAGATACGATTCACATGGTGGCTGGGTAACGAACTGGAAACAACAATCGCCCGTATAGGCCAAAATGGCCTCCTCCCAAACACACCATACCAGCTGATCGAAGGACGAATCACAGCTGTAAGCTAATTTTAAGTTGATGGCCTTGCATCAGCGAGGCCATAGAAGGAGGCTCACTGATCTCACAGATACAGCTCAGATACCAAACCGACGGGCCTGACAGATTCAACATTTACATCGACACATCCCCCGCGCTGCCAGACCACTGGGGGTTATTCATCGGTGGGTAAATATTGTTGGGACCCTACTGCATGCACACGTACTCACACCAACCCGGATACATCTTTTACTTCTCAGCATCAGGCTTCAATACAAGAGTCACGAAGCCATGACTAACTGGCAACTGGCCAACTGTTAATCTGCATTGCTCCAGCAATGGATAGATACCGTCAGAATCTCCCGTCAAACGGATCTCAAGTGGTTTAGACAGCGCTGTATAACTGGACAGAATCACCTGAATGTCCAGGCTCGCGGGGAATTAAACGAGGAGTATTAAAAAGCCGCTTTCGCGGCTCAGTCTTGGGGGATCTGGTGCATCCAGGCTGGGTTATAGGGCAGGATGGTTTCAGTTTCCATATCGTTAATTTCACGCTGCCAGAGTTCATTACGTTCACGGCGCAGCTCGATGCGCTCAGATTCACCGTTGCTGCATCCGTCAACAGCAGTGAGCTCGCCAAACTCATAGAGTCCACGGTCAATTAGCGCCAGCGTCTGCGCGGGTGGAACAAACCGAACGGCGGTTTGAGTCTCATCCAGCCCCATCACTCCCAGCGAACTTTCAGGCCAGAATCCGGCATGTTGTTCATCGGTGTATGCTAACCCGTCCTGGCTCCACCACTGCTGTTTTCCAGTACTGAAAATCTTGAAATATTCCATCATTTGCACCGCTTAATTAATGAACACAGGAAAATGATACCAGGCCAGATCCAGTACTGCCAGCAGAACTGGACAGAAAGTACGCATCACGAATACCGCTGTAACATTGTGGACAGAATAACTATTATGTTCAAGTGATGAAGTTTATTATAAATGGGCTTCACAGTGTCACTTCCCCGTAAAAAATCTGGTGGTGATATAATCTAACTCATCAACCACAAGAGTACGCGATTATGACACTGGCTCAACTGAACGATATTTATTCCCGGTCTGGTCCTACCGCTGATGAACAGCGCGTGATTGTCGAATATCTTAACCTGCATCGCTTTGAATTTGGTGTAAAAGAGTTACCAGAAATTAAACCTCCTGCTCTTTGCTGCTGGATCTCCAGAAGAACAAAACTGCCATCTCACGAACATGCAGCCCAGAATAGCTGGAATTATTATAAACAGCAGATTAAGCACTGGATTAATCTGATTGAGTCGTATGAGGCATCGCTTAGCTGGTCTGAAAAGGCAAAGCGATTTGTGGGAAAGCATAAATGGTTGTATTCCATGTCAGCAATGATTATCGGGAGTATCGGAGCTATATGGAATGGGTACAATATGGTTGCTCAATGGTTCTAGCCGCCATACTAAATTCTCTGGGCAGAATCACCTGCTCATCCAGGCAACAGGAAAAGCGAATGATTTGTGCGCACATTCTAAATATTTAGAAAATTACATGGTAATGCAGTGTGTTTTCTAATATTTTAGAATCTCAAAAACAAGGAGGCGTACAGATGCCAACCAAACATATTGATAACGACACTTGGGCAGCGATTGAAAAGAAAATGGTCGCCGCCGTAACTCTTTTACAACACCCCGTCAAAGAGTCTGAACTCCTGCGCCTACTAATCCGCAAAGGGCTGGAGACCGTCACCAAAAGTGATCTCGAAAGGCTCGTAGAGAACGTCCAGGGTGGTGTGATCATCTTCGATAGCAGGGGAGTTACAACCCATCTTCGCGAGCCGGACGTGAAAGAATGTATCGCTCGATTTGCTATGGATACATGCCGGGGAATGGTGGTGTATGGTACACATTCCAGTGCGTGGAACCGCTTTGTGGACGACATTATAGAAGGAATGCGCGAGCGAACGACACAGGGCGTGGTGCAAACCGTCAGCCTTGATGGTATCAGCGCCACCTTTACCCTCAGTGCCGGCGTGAAAACTATCCATACTATCTGGGATAACGACCCCGAAAACGCCTATAAAAAGGTGATCTCCTCGTTGATGCCGCAAAATATTTCTGTGGAAACTCCGCAGGCCATCACCGGAGCGGATTTGATGAATGGAAAAACAGACGATCCTGTGCAGGTGCTGAAAGGCGCGATGCGTGGGAAAGCAGAAAAGAGAGTCGCGACAAAATGAAGCTCAACGTGGCTGGATAGTTGCGGCGTGGTTTGATAAATATTCTAATTGGTCAAACAGCCGCGAAAGCGGCTTTTTTGTGGGCGCGGGCCAGAAGCACATTTACGTCCAGGCTGGCACGAGCGTCAGCTGCATTATAACAGCCCCTTCACCTCATCTTCGTGGGCTATTCTGAGACCATTATTATGGAGCGTGACGGTTACTGGAGTACCTTTGACGTTCCAGCGAACTCCCCTATGCCACATGGGTTTCCAGATATGACCGGTTACTACTACATCCGGAGTGCTGGCCACAGCCTCAAACAATGAGGGGACATTATCTACATCATCAGGGATGAAATTGTGCGACTGCGGAAAATGCTTGTTCATAGTCCGGATGATAGCAGTAAGTGCGTCCGTTGTTCGGGTGCGGTGTGACCATTTACGGCGGCCATTAGTCTCACTGATGGTAACAGTAATCATCAATACCTCTCAGAACAATCAATATCACCATTATTCGGGCGATTTAAATAATGTGATACGCTCACTATCAGTCATTTGAGTAAATTACGGCGGCGTAGTTCTGCACTGATAGCTTCGAGTTGACGGGTATTAACCCTGAGCCATTCTTTTCTGGTCATCCCCCCGCGAGTAAATACATGTTCACGCCATTCCGTGGATTCCCATTTAGCGACACGCTGTACATTCTCAATACCGAAATAGGACAGGGGGAAAATGCGGAAATAGCGAACCCATACCACATAAGCAGCAGGTATGGCGGCGATGATAAGAATGATTAAGATTTCCATACAGCAAATATAACAGGTCAGATCATGCGCAGCCAGCAGAACTGGACAGAAGCACCAGAACGTCCAATGTGGTGCGGGGAATTAAACGAGGGGCATAAAAAAGGCAGCTCAAGCAGCCTTAGTGCAGGATGTTAATCCTCAATCTTTACTGACCCACAATGCAAGTATTGCCGCAGCCATCGCAGTTAGCATCATAGCGAAGCCAGAACCAAGTGCATTCATCATCAAACCCCGTTCGGAAAGACCGCAGGTTTGAGGGGATTCACTGGCAACCTTACAAATAGTTTCGGGATCAAGTCCCCAATAAATAAAGGCAAGTAAGGCGACCACAGAAATAATTGCCTTATGGGTTTTGGCTTTCTTTAACATGTAATTGCCTCCAATAGATAGTTCCAGTTTACCAAGCCATACACCAACCAGCCAGCAGAACTGGACAGAAACACCAGAACGTCCAATGTGGTGCGGGGAATTAAACGAGGGGTATAAAAAAGGCCGCTGGCGCGACCTGTTTTGTTACTCTGGCAGTTTAGGCCACTTACCGCCGCGTTCCATGATCGCCCTGATAGACGCTTCTGGTGCATCATGACTGTATTCACCCCAGTACCGCTTTTTAATCGAGCCGTCCAGAACCTGAAGAAAGGCGTACAGCTTGCCCTGGCTATCAGCAAGAATGCACTTGCAGGCTTTATTCCCACTGTCGTAAATGAGTCCATTAACTTCAACTTTGATTTGCATGGCATTTATCCTTAGCTGTTTATATCAGTCTACCGCGCCGTTGCAAAAAATCATCACTGTATGGAAACTCATGTCGCATTTTAACGCATATGAATCTGGACAAAAAACGCTGTATGTCTAACTGCCGGAGGAATTAATACCAGGCAGTTGAGATCTGCCCGGAGAGATGCCGCCAGTGTCCCGGACACGTCGCCCGGAACGCCGTTAATCTTGTTCAAAATATCTGGAGCGGTCGCAGTCATTCAGGAAGTTGGCCAACGCGCTCGATGCGCAACCGGCGTGAATATGAATTGTTGTTTTACATACACTTAGGTTGTTTGCGGTGCGATAAATATCGATGAGTATTTTTGATTGAGTCAGTAACGGCGGTGCGCTACGTGAAATCTGCGATTTGGCGGGAGGATTAACCGGGGAAAATTTACGGAGCAGTACCACAAAAAAAAGCAAAGCGTAACGCAACTTTGCTTTACACCTCCGGCAAGTGGCGCTATTATAATCTGTAACGCAAGTCTGCTTTACGATCATCGGGAGCCGGATATGAAATTCAGACGACAGGAACGTTATTCTTATCACTGGACGCCAGCCAAGGAAGCCGCTTATTTACGCAAACCGCAGCGCGTACAGAATAAACTGGCTGCCCGGTATCCTCTTATTGCCGACCAGCTTACAACGCCACAGAGTACGCTGGAAGCAGAGAAACAACGCCGGGAAGAAATGAGCCATAAATCAGAAATGAATATGCGAAACTTCCGCGCTAATCAGTGGCGGCAAGCCCGGAAACTTTATTTTTCATGCGACACAAATACCCGCGAGATTATTAAAAAGGCATGGCAGGACGGCGTATACCCGGCTGATCCAACCTACCTGATTTATGTGATAGAGAAGCATAACGGCGACTATCAGCGCCGTTGTGATTTCTACGCCGAACAGCACAGAATACTCCGCGAGGAAACCGCCCGGATATATAACGTCCGTGAAAACCAGATTGATTTATTCCAGTAATGGAGCGAAACACCATGAATAAAGAGCGGCGTAATAGCCTGGCAAATATGAAAGGGGGTAAATAATGGCTACAGTAAACGTGAACGTGCGTATTGATGCAGAACTCAAGCAAAGCGCCGATGAAGCGATGCAGATCGCCGGAGTCTCACCGACACAGGCCGTTACCCTGCTGTATCAGTACATCGCTGAGAACAAGCGTCTGCCCTTTGTGGTTACGACCAGCGTAAAAACGCCGGACGATCTCACCAGTGAAGCGACAGAGCTATTAGCTACCGCGCTAGCGGTGGCGCTCAACATGGAAGCCGGACTTAAAGACGAAGGACAGATGCCCGGTAAAACCATGCTGGAGTATTACAAGCGCCTTGATTTTCTGTTTACCAGCGCCAAAGAAAAGACGGTACAGCCACAGGAACGGCGTGAACTGACACTCGCGATGAACAATTTAAATAAACTGTTAACCGTCATTGTCGATTTTACGGATTTTGGCTACGGCTACGATCTTGTCAGATTACTCCCATCAGAAAAGAACAACTTCAATATTGCGATTTTTGCGTTTGAGCGCAGCATGTTTGAACTGATTAACAAAGGGGAAGAAGAATGAGCCTCGTGAGAAATAAATTTGTGGCGGCATTCAACGTAGCAATCAGTGTCATTTCCACGGCATTAATTATTGGCATCCTTTCTTCCGATAGATCGGGAAATTCGGATTTAGCGAAAACATTAATCAGTCTGTTAATTACCGATTTCATTACCATTCTGACGGCAACCTATATGATACTTTCAATTCTAACAACAAACGGGAAGGATGAATAACATGATAAATAAACTCGCATGTGGATTAGTCATGACAGCCGTATTATTCACCCCGGCAGTTTGCCTTGCTGATACGTTCAAGGCTACATTTACGCTATTTGAAGCTGGAAGCATTATATCAACCAAAGAAAAGGTAAAAGACCTCCAAGCACATAACCAAATCATTAAAACAGAAAGCGCAACATTTAACACGAATCAGAAAGTAAAATTTGAAGCCGACAAGGAATATTCGGTTGAAATACGGGTTTTGAAAATGAACGCTGATGGTTCTAAATTCGTTAACGTTGAACTGGTACGGACAGTACCTGTAGATATAAAATCTAAAGAGGATGATTCCGTTGAACTTCATCTTCCGAATGGAAGGTTTGTAAACAGTGAACGTTTAGTTATAGAGAATAATCAGGCTATTTCTGTTAATTTAAATAAACATCCTGCATTAATAGAGATAACAAAACAGGCTGATGTGATAGAAACCAAATAAGAGGATTAAAGGGATGAATCCACAACGCTATCCCTCCAGTATCATCAAAGTCGGCGCAGTCCTTTATAAAGCTTTTGGCTGGGTAGATGATGAAGGAAAGTGTCATGTTGATGAATGGCATGTACGCTCAATACAAAACCGGACGGTATCAAAATATTTTGGCACTAAAAAGGTTGTGATCAGCCTGGTACAAAAGCTGGATGATATTACCTGGCAAAAAGGGAAATGGCTTACAAACTTTCCGGTGCATTACCGCCAGAAATTTTACGAAAACGAACCATTACCCAATGGCTTTTATACCACACAAAATATGGCACTACGCTACGCGCTGGAATCCACCTATATGGGTATTAAGTGGTATGAAGAAGAGAAAGCAGCGGGGTTATGGAGCGCAGAGCATGAAGAAGAATATAATGGAGAGCTAAAGCTTGTAAAAATCATTAAATCCAGAATTACGCGACTGAAAAACATCAAATCAGGAGGCAAGGTATGAAGATTAACACAGATGATAACCTTGAGAACTGCCCGGACTGCGGCGAAGATATGCCTGGCGGGAACGTTCGGTGTACACGCTGTCAGCGCCAGCACGACATTGAAAATATGACCGAGGACGATTACCGCGCACATGAAGCCCTATTCCCGTCAGCCAGCATTGCGCCACAACTGCCCCTCATTACGTATACCGTAGGCGTGAAATCAGTATCAGATATGCTGACTCAACAGGAACAACAGCGGTATAAAAATGCCATACTCGAGGCTATAAAGGCTGCATATCCTGCCTATGACGTTGTGGTAACACTGGACAGCACCATAGGCGGCGCAGACTGTCAGGTGAGTAATGATCCGTATGGTGAAACGGATATAGCGGAACATACGCATTCTATCGCCCACAGTGTCTGGATAGGGGCAGCGTGGTTGGATAAATAAGGGAACAACCCGAACAGCCGCGAAAGCGGCTTTTTTGTGGCCTCTGGAGAGACTGACCGTAAACCCGGCTTTGCAGTGTGGGGGATTTTACGGCTAAAGCCGTAATGTTGTCTGAGTCCTCGCTGACGCTGCGGGGCTTCCGGCGTAGAACGCCTCCCATGCGCTCTGCGCATCTAACTGATGGACAGAAAGCGTTGTATGTCTAACTGCCGGAGGAATTAATACTAGGCAGTTGAGATCTGCCCGGAGAGATGCCGCCAGTGTCCCGGATACGTCGCCCGGAACACCGTTAATCTTGTTCAAAATATCTGGAGCGGTCGCAGTCGGTCAGGAAGTTGGCCAACGCGCTCGATGCGCGACCGGCGTGAATATGAATTGTTGTTTTACAGATACTTAGGTTGTTTGCGGTGCGAAAAATATCGGTGAGTATTTTTGATGTATTCAGTAACGGCGGTGCGCTACGATACTTATTATTTCTAATTTCTTAGATTTATATTGCTCGCACACAAAAATTCTAATAAATTAGATTTAGTGATACTAAGGGGGAAAAGACAATGCCAACTAAACACATCGACGCGGCACAATGGGAACAGATTGAGCAAATCACCTTAGAACTTACCAGGCAGAGGAACCAGATAGTTAAAGAATCTGAAGTCCTGAAGATTATCATTGATAGCGGCCTCAGTAAGACAACTAAAGAAGAAATCACTGCGCAGCTTGAATATAAACCAAGCTGTAAGGTAATTATGATTCACAAAGTAAATGGCATAAATATTGTTGAGAGTTTTAATAAACCAACAGTTATGGAACTGATTAACCCGACATACCGAACGCCAGGTAACCCATGCATGATATTTGTTTATGGAAAAACAGATTCAGGCAGAAGTACATTTATTAAAAAATTAAAAGAACAATGGGATATCATTACTTATGATAACATGATCGACCCTGAGCGGGACGTAATAAACCATGCCAAAGGGAATTATGATAACGGTAATTCTGTAGCAGTTGTAATTTATGCGGCGAATCAGGTTGAAGCAATGAGGAAAATATTTCCGGAAGAAGAACGAGTATGGAACACAGTTTGAGTCCTTCGCTTACGCTGCGGGGCTTCCGGCGCAGAACGCCTTCCATGCGTTCTGCGCACCGAACTGATGGACAGAAAGCGCTGTATGTCTAACTGCCTGGGGAATTAAAACCAGGCAGTTGAGATCTGCCCGGAGAGATGCCGCCAGTATCCCGGACACGTCGCCCGGAACTCGGGGAATCTAGTTCAAAATATCTGGAACGGTCGCAGCTGAGTATTGAGTTGGCCAACGCGCTCGATGCACAACCGGTGTGAGCGGGAATTTTTGTTTTACAGTCACTTGGGTAGTTTGCGGTACAAAAAATATCGGTGAGTATTATTGATGGAGTCAGTAACGTCGGTGCGCTACGTGAAATCTGAGATTTGGCTGGAAGGTTTTTACCGGGGTAAATTTACGGGAGAACGGGCAGAAGAAAGGCCGCAAAGCGGCCTCATTATGGACAATCACCATATAAATCAGGGAGCAGAGGTAATGACAAGAAGTTGTCCACCGTCCAGCTTAAACACCGTTAACGCAAGACCGCCTTTGGGGATCTGAAAAGGTTGGCTGGATTCAGCATGATTACCGTCAAACAACACCTGGTAAGACTGCTTGATTGTTACACCACCTTCATTTACTGAAAGCGGTGTGTTTTTAACGACTATAGCATCAGTCTCTTTAAATTTTAGTGGAGTCATATACTTTTTTAAGGCTGCAAATACATCCTCATATGAAAGTACCTTGCCGCTGGCTGCGGGTTTAAAAATGATAACGCTACCCTGATAAGCATTTAAATTAAGGGTTTCTGCTACAACATTAGAATGAAAACCGAACTTATCCAGAAGCTTGACTGAATTTACTAGCGACTTTGTATCTGTATAGCCAAACACTCCATAATGCGCACCACCATATGCACCTTCATTTGCCGCAATATCCGTTGCTGGCGATGTATCAGCCACGGCATTCAAACTACCCAGAGTGGTACTCAGAAGCATAATCAATAAAGATGATTTTAAGATGTTCATGCTTGACCTCTTTTATATTTAAAAACGGAAAAATAATAGAACAATGTATTATCGGCATCATCGCCATATACTTTATATCTTTAAAACAGTTTGGATATAGAGCATTATGTTAGATATGGAATATCCCACGCATCGTGGACCATTCTAACTACGAATCGAGCTGATCAACTGCATTTCTCCAGTCTTTAAAACCGTGAAATGACGCTACAAGCTCTTGTGATCGAGTGGTTTTTATAACAATTCCCTTTGTAGATAAGGTGTTTTTCATGCGTTTTGCATGCATCTTTAATTGTCGAACATTCAGAGGTTCATTAACAATGAAGCCATCGAGAGCTAAAAGAATTTCAACGCCTTGATCCTGTAAATCAAATCGGCTTATACGTTCAATCAAAAGTTCTTTAGACATTTAGTTACCTTTAAGAATTGCGCGCAGCATCAGCCAAGAACCCACTACGCGAACAGTTAATACCGGCACTAACCGCTGAATCAAGTAGGGTAGTCCTACCGCAATCAATGCCCGAACCTTCGCTTGAGTAGTAGACCTATCAAAATAATTACCCCCCCGAACATCATAAAATGATTAGGATTAATGGGAGTGAATTGATCAATTAAAAAATACATTATTACAATATTCAAAAGAGAACGATACATTACACTTCCTTATCATTTATCTTTAATTCATTTGATAAAACCTGCCTTCCCAGAATAGGTACAACCATTTCCACTTCTGGCCTGGAATATTTACCACGCTTTTTATAGCGAAGGTCCCTGTCAGCTATTATAAATAATGTCCGGTCTCGGGGTGACCTTCTCATTAATGGCTTACGTCGATAACGTTCCGGCCACGGAAGAGAAGAGGAGGAAAGATAACGTCCCTCACGGAAATTTTTTTCCCTTTGGTAAGCAAGCATCAACTTGAAAAATGTAGTCATGTGAAAGTCCGTTTTCCCTTGATCTGTTCTACAGATGCTGGAGATGTTGGCGAACTAAATCCAGAATATGTTCACATTGTTTTTCTAACCTAGGATTTTTATCGTGATACATAGCATATTCCTGAACAGCCTCAAAAATACGGCCAACGATCAAGCTATCCGTCTGGTCAAGTGAGGAGAGGTCATAGACTTTCAGTCCTAGACTGTCGAGGATCTTTGCTACTGGGCTTGTAGTATAAAGTTGCGCTAATCCAGAACATCCAGCCCCTTCTAGCTGCCTGGCAAACTCTTCCGGTGTTAGATTCTCGTTAACCATTTGTAGATTATCCTCTTACTTCAGTATAACTCATCAACGATCACAGTTGGCCTCCCTGGCTTTTTTCCAATGAAAAAACGTCCACGAGGCATACGCTCTCCTCTTTTGAGATGATAAACCCAGTCCCTAAAAGCATGATTAGGTTTACGAAATCTGATAGCTGATAAATTCTGTGTTACCACCATTACCTGACTACCGCTTCTCATTTCTCGAAAGAGATGTTCCATTTCCTGTTTGTACATAGCCTGCCCCGATATTCGTATAATAGGTATTATATGTAAATCCAACTACTAAAGCGATGCCTATTTTTCGTCCATATTCACAATTTCATCAACTGCTCCTGAAAACTAACCGGGTGCATCCGTATAGCTTTTTTTTTCGTATACGAAAAATTTTCGCGCAATGATTGCAGCCCAAATCCATCCGGCAGCCTGCATTCTGTCAACATTCTCAGGGAGTAAATGAAAGTAGTCATCAAGGTTATCCGAGTCCTTTTCTCTGACTAACAAATATGCCGTACCGGCCCATTCCGAGTATGTTGAGGGTATCCAACCGTCTTTCAACAACAAGCAGAGGGCAGCAGCAGCAGCCCAGTATGGCGTAGACCTTGATTTCCCCCATGCAGCAAGCATTGATCCAGATAGTTTTTTAGGTTCTTTCACATAACCAGAATCGAGAGCTTCAGCACTTAAGCGTAGTGCAGCTTTTGACTGAGGGAGGCCAGAACGAAACAACCATGTTTTTACGACCTGATATCGAAAAGATGTCGCCAATTCGTCAAAAGATATCTGACTCAAAATGTCACCTCTCAAACGGCAATACTCACAGCACATCTGTGATTTTTATATTCTGGTTATTATACATATCAGAACGTTATCACTGCACATAAAAAAACAGACAATACAGCCGACAAGCAATCTTATCTACGAACTTTTAACTTACTAATATATAAAAAGGCGATGATTAATCGCCTCTGAAATAGAAACCTAGAAGAATTCCGGCACCCACTCAATATCAGAAATTAACATTTCAGCTCTTTTCGCTGCATCAGATTTCTTTAATGCTAAAAATTCTTCTTTATTGACTTCAATCCCAGCCTGAGTCAATTGATCATACATACTTTCTTTATCCAGTCGCTTCCAGAAATTGCTAGATGTAGGTTTCCAGTATTTGGTGGCTTTAAAATTCAAAGTTTGCTCAAGACTTGCAAGATTACTTACTTTACCTGGTGTATATTGAGAAACCAGACCATCAAGGCTGGTCGAAACACAATAAGCCTGAATATCCAGAAGGTCCTCTAACGATAATGTAGTAAGTAGAGTAAAATCGTCTTCCCATCCCTGAGGTAACAGAGACTCAAGTCGCAATCTTGTTTCTGATAAAACCTGTGCAGCCTTACCATCTTCGCTATCTGGTGCATTTCGAATCATCTCACTGGTACGGTTTTGCAACTGACAGCTCACAGGACTGGCATAATATGTACCAGCAAAAACAGTAATGGCCAATCTGTGAACCATAAGAGCTAAAGCAACAAGCCGATGACTGGTGAGTTCTGCTGAAACTGCAAGCGTTCTTTCAGAAGATAGCGATCTTGCTAGTGCAGCAGAAACCTGAGTCACTGGTGTTACGGTTCCATCAGTTGCAACATTGACGGATTTGTTTTCCTTTTTTGCTTTATCAGAGAGTTTCATTACCCCTCGCAGATAAACAACATTCCCCCTGTAATCAAGGTGGGCAATTACACCACGTTCAGAACGATACTCATCGGTATAGGAGGCCAGAGTGTAAATATCATCGCGTTTTTCTAGCAAGTCGGACAGACTTGATTCCAGCTTTCTGATTTTGCTGTGATCGCGTTGTTCTGCCTGTCGATAAGACTCAAGCAAAGATTCCGCATTATCAATTTTAATCGTTAGTTTATTGACTGCATTTTCTTGTGACTCGCTAAGTTTTATAAGATCACGATTCACTCTGGATGGAAAGTCAAAGCGTTTTTTATCATCTCCATACTGTTCTAATCTTAACTGACCTATAGACCAGCTCCAGCCTTCTTTTTCAGCTATCTCAAGAGCCAGTTTCTCAAGTTTCTCAATCGCAAGAGAATCCATTAACAATGGGTCTTTAATATACCCACCATCTTTCTCGTCTATGCTGAAAAGGTCATGGCGAATTTCACCACCTGCTTTTTCATATGCTTCCTTACCAATAAAACGAAAGGTGTCACTTTTCTTTACTTCTTTCTCGTCTTCCAGAATAGAACGTCTTAAACTGGCAGGGTCTTTGTTCCAGCTATTGTTCCACGCGAGCACTTGTTTTTCATGATTATCGCAAATAGCCAAAGCCTGAAGCTGTTCAACAGAAATTTTATCCTCTGCGAGAAATTCAATGAGTTTAGGTGCCATTGATGACAATCTCAGCATCTGATTAACATAACGAGATGAATACCCAAACTTAAAAGCTATATCACCTACAGAATGGCCTCGCTCTACAAATAAAGTGAATGCCCCGATAAGGTCTGATGGGTGCATATCTTCACGATCATTATTTTCCGTAACAGACGCAAAGAGGGCATCCGTGTCATTCAGAATGATCGCTTTAACCATGTAATCAGGCGTTATAAGCCCTGACTCCAGAAGAACTTCTAAAGCAGAGCGGCGACGATACCCAACAGCAACACCGTAGTAGGTTTCCTCATCCACAACAGTTTCGACATGCAAAATTAGGTTCATCAAAAGCCCCTGAGAAGCTATAGTCGCAGCCAGACTCTTGATTCCTTTTATGAACTCAGGCGAATCGGTATTATGCTTACGGACATTAAGACGAGATTTTTCCGCAATAATGAATTTCAATGGGATATAACATACTTCTGGAATATCTTTGACGGAAACATCAACTGCTGAAACGTTAGTAGCACTCATAATATATCTCCTTTGAGATTGGGCAATTGCCGACAGGTTTATTTAACGTTATAAATCACTTCGAAATCTTTAAAAGTATCACCAATTAATTTAACATCGATACGAACAACATTACTTGCAATATTGTTGATAACAAGAATATTTTCGATAAATTCAAAATAATCAGTTTCAGATACTGGAATCCATAAATCGCTATTCGATCCAGAAAGAACTGTATCAGTGAAGTGAATACAATTAATATCTTTAATGCGAGACATTAAAACAATTACAGATCTACGGTTAGAAATTAACATCATGTGCTCCTTTGAGCATGGTCGAATACCAAACAAAGTATTAATTTTCCATATATGTATTATGCCACCAACCCTATTATAAGGCAATATAATTATTGACTATTTTGATTTTTTCTTTATAGAAGTCGGCTCTCCGATATAGCAGATAATAACAGATTTAAAACCGACGGGCCTTACTATTCTGAATATTGTAATACCCCCCCCCGCGCTGCCAGACCGCCCTTCAAACATGCGTCAAATTCTTACTGAACAAGCAAACGTGCAAACACTCAAATTTAACCATAAATCAGCCCGTTACATTGTCTACCAGAACTCGCATGACACTTATATTCGAATACTAAAAATAGATTGAAAAACAAGCTTCACTTTACCAGAAGCAATTACGTATAATACGTATTAAACGCAAATGATCGAGGGACGTATGTATCAACTAAAAGTGTTAGCTTACCTGACCATCCTATGGGTCGGATCAGCTGCGGCGGATAGTCCATTCGCAAGTGCCCCTGTTCCTAATCTAAACGAGGTATTGAATGGTTTCCAAAACGATGATGCCAATACCGTGAGAATGGGGGTTCTAAGAGATTTAGGAGAGACTATCGGCTTTCGTGCGGGCATGGCATGGGAAGCACAGAATATCTCGAAAGCACTAAGGGAGAGAGAAAATGATCTGGACAGAATCTTTCAGTTTGGACCTTTGATGACGACTGACAGCTCGCTTCCGCCAGTGATTGTCGAAGCTGTTGATGTGGCCAGTGTTTCAAAGGACCAGTTTCGCACAGCAACAAAGGTCTACAACATAGTTAAACAGGAAGAATTTGTCGCGGTCCCTCCAACCTGGAGAGACTATCTGTTCACTGGGCTATTACAGGCCCCTGATATTGTGTACCCAGGGGAAGATGCGAAACCTAAAAATAGCGCAGAAAAAAAAGCATGGGATGAAGCAGTCAAGAAAGGCTGGGCTGATGGTAGCCAACAAGCAGACCAAATCAGAGAGGAGAATTTTAACCGGTTAGTAAGAGACTACACTGGCATGCTTCGCTTTAGTGCTCTGGTGAAACAAGGGATGATATCTCGCACACAGATATCTTCAAAAGTAAATTCCGTTTCTCCTGAGAGTTCTAAGGATACTCTGATGATTGGAGAGAAAAATCGCTCCATCATGAAGAAAGCTGAGTTTGAAACTAACCCGTCTAAATGGACTCCGGTTATTACAAAGTCACCTGATGTTAAAAATAATACATATCAATATGGTGGTAGATAATGAATACACCTCCATTCCCATATAACTTTGAAATGGGTGAAATTAGCCCTGATGACTTAAAGCGTTTCATTGTTCATTGTTCAAAAAACAATGTTTCAGACATTTCAATTCAGGGTAACGACTTCATATGGGTTGAACAGTATGGACGTCAAATTCAGGGTTCAAAAGTTAAATTAGCCGATAGCACATTAAAAGAACTGATTGGCCAGGTTTGGGGGGCTGACATTCCTCCTATCGTTGTTAGCGGTGATGATCTTGATAGAGACCTTTCTATAACAGGTGATAAATACAATCTGGAAAGAAATAAAACCATACGTTTACGCACCAACTTCATACAGGCTAACGTAGGTAAGAATCTTACTATCAGCATTACCAACCGTATTATTCCTAGCGAAAATCCAACACTAGAAAAATATCCTATTGAAGAAGAATTTAAAAAAGAGCTATTTCCGAGAGATGGTATTATTGTTTTTGGAGGACCGACCGGAAGCGGTAAAACGACCAGTCTTACAGCATGTTACATGTATATCGGTGCAAACTTCCCTGATCGAAAGGTCGTAACTTATGAACAGCCGATAGAATTTTTCCTTGGTGGGCAAGAATGGGTAGGTCTAAAACCAGCACAAAGTGAAATCGGACGTGATATAGCATCGTTCTCAGATGGCATTCGAAATGCAATGAGAAGAGCACCTAAAGTCATTGGAGTCGGCGAGGCAAGGGACCATCAAACATACTCAGCAGCTATTGAAGCAGGTAAATCAGGACATCTTGTTTATTTCACTATTCATATTGATAAGGTGGGGGAATTATTTAGCCGTATTACCCAGGCATTCCCTGTCGAACAACAGGCCTCAATTGCTTTTGACCTTCTATCAAAAATTAGAGTTGTTATGGTCCAGAACCTCTTTAAATCAACGGACGGAAAACGTGTTCTTGTTCGTGAAGGACTCGTTTTTACCCAGGAAATTAAAAATGAACTCGAACTGTTACATCATAGCAAATGGTCTCGATGGGTCGAAGATTACTTGAATAAAAATAAATGTTCCATTATCGATAAACTATGGGAGCATTATCTGAAAGGAACCGTCAGTAAAGAAGAGTTTGTATCAAAAGCATCATATCATGAGTTCAAAAAAAGAAGTGAAACAGAGGTGAAAAATGTATAACAACTGGAGAAATAACAAAACTGCCACTTTTTTTGGGTTTCCTATTGCGGGAATATTCCCCTATTTGCTACTCATTTACTTTCCAGGTTTAATCTTATTCATCGTTATTACAGTGATAAATTTAATCTTTACGGTTTTACACCATTTAGGATATAGCCCAACTGGATTTTTCAATCGAATTCTTTCCAAAATTAGAGGACCTGTTATCTACTCAAGACCATGGTGGATACGTGAACGCTGGAGTAAAAAATAATGGACGTTAGTGTATTAAGCATACTAGAACTGGAGTGTGGGAATTTTGATAATGCATTAAATAAAATCATATCCCATGCAAACTCTGGTGAACACGAGTACCTTGAGCTACTTGCCATCATCTATAAGCATGGCATCGGTATTGAAAAAAATGAAGCAGAGTATCAAAGAATCTGTGCACTTATAAACAAAGACCAAATTTTAATTCATTAAGGGGGCTATGATGATTTTCAAAATTAAATTTTTAATTCCTTTATTATCAATTTTCCTGATTTCGGGTTGTTCTATACAACAAAGCGTACATGAATCCAGTTCAGAATCAAAAATTAATAAAAGTATCGACGATGCTATTGCAGCAATCCAGAAAACACAAATCGAACTTTATCAGTATGGTGCTATTTCGCAGAAAAAAAACGGTATCACCGGTGGTATTTATTCTGATGGAGTTAAGATTGATGCAAACTGGAATGGCGATGCTGCCGAGCTACTTAAGAAAATGGCCGACCAAAGAAATTATTCTTTCCGGATTATTGGAAATAAATTACCTCTACCGGTAACTGTAAAAGTAGACAAATCCAGTTATAAACAAGTTCTTGAGTTGATCCAGGTACAAATTGGATATGCAGCCTCGATCATGGTTAACAACAGTAGACGTGAAATGCAACTTCAATATGGTGTGACGCAGCCAAATTCAGTCTATGGCGCACACATCATTTACCAGGGAGAGATTCCTGCTTCACAACCTCAAGGGAAATCACCCAAATCTGGTTTGCTATCATCTCCAGCATCAGCTATTGCAACCTCACCAGGAATTGGAAGTATTTGCAGTAATGACGGGACACTAACAAGAGACATAGCCGGTAAATGGATGCGCTGCAGTAAAGGGAAGTGGATGAGAAATTAATCATTGATAAAACTAAGAATAAAGGCCGGGATACGGCCTTTATTTATAATCAGTTCCATATGTTTTTTACATTACCCGTAGTTTCATCTTTAACCTTATCGACTGAGTTGTTAACCCCATTCATCAGATCATTAATATTCCCATTTATATTACCGATAACATCATTATATGAGTCAGAGATTTTATCGGAGGCTGTTTTACATACCTGGTCAATCATATCCGACCATATCGAACCAAGGTCCGGGAACGTTGGCATAGTCACCACACCGGTAACTCCAGAGATACAGGTGCCGATCACTTCTGAAGAATTTTTTAACGAATCGGCTTCAGAATTGATTGACTTTACTGCATTCTCATAGGCATTTTGAGCGCCTTCACTTGCAGCAACTCCGCTTCGACAACCGGCTGCGGATGCTGCTCCTGAGGCTATAATGGTTAAGAACACGATTACATTAAGTGTTTTCATATAAATCTGATAGTTATGTTGTAAGATAAAGTATGATATACCACAATTCGGCTATCAGTTTCATTTTATATGCACCAGTCGGAAATGTCAGTAATGAAGTTCACGTCTGGTAAAGAGGATGCAATGAGTAAGAAAACCGTCACAGGTCAAGACCTTAACCGCTGGCGTTATGACCATGGCTTTGTTGCAGGGACCGCAGCGGAGTGTTTCGGCATTCAGAAAGCTAAATGGGAGGCTCTGGTCAGAAGCGATGAGATCATCACTGACGTACGCATTATCAACATCTACAACATGTATACTCTTTATCCAGAAACTATCCCTGTTCCACCAAGCTTTGATTACATTGGCCTGTTCAATGAATTGGGTTTTAGTAATGACATGAAAGGTAAAACAGAGTTCGCGAGGCTGTTTGGATTGTCTGTAACTGGTACATACAGGATTATGGATAAGAACTCTGCCGGTCGCGACATTGAAGTTTATGCTCAGGCTTTAAGGCGTACAGGCAAAAAGGGTAAAGACCTGCTTAGCCTGATGCGAACAGTTTGCAGTATGTCAGAAAGAGCTGCTGATGCCGGTGAAGAAGCCATAGCGGCTAAAAACTCCCAGAAAAACAAATAGTCATCTTAACCAGTAGCCTTCTCTGTGTTCCACACAGAGAAGGGTTTACATGTCTAACATAGACTTATCACACTCATCTCCTTTCGATATATAAATCACATCAACATTTCCTGCCGTACTGTTGGTTTCAGTTAAGTTAACATGTTTTACCATCTCCATACGGAATGGTATCTACTCTCAAGCAAATCACTGGAAATCGTTGCTAATTTTCGTTCAATATGTATTATTCGTAATATGATCACAAATGCCGGAGCCTTAAATGAAGAAGAAGGAAGGGAAGCTTCTTAAGCTAATGTCTGCTTTTTTTTACGACACTGAAGAAGAACCTGAGACTATTAATTTGCGGGAATCGATGGTGGCTGTAGGTATTCCGGGGTTATTAAGTGGTTACCACGGGTCATTCAGCCAGACTAAGGGCTTTAAACCCGTCAAAGAGATAGCAGATCTGGAAGGGAAACGTTACACAATCATCGATTTTACGTTACGCGTAAATGAGTTTGATGAGCAACTGCCGGACCCCACCGGAATGATGCTTAATCTCAAGCAAATGACTAAAAAGCAAATATCTCCAATATATACTGAAATTTCACTCTGCAACCCTTTGCTCGTAGAGAAAATCAAAGCACATAGTGGTATTGATAAAGCCTTGATCGACAGTCCTCGACTTCTAAGTGACCTTTTACCTGCACTTGGCCGCTACAAAGATGCCGTTTTTATGCATACCATTAAGCCAAACGCCTCACCCACCCTGGCAATTGTGAGCATAAGCCAGGATCAAATTCCTGACCTTGTAGTTTCCGCGAGCTGCCGCTTTAACAAAAATTGCAAAGTTGTGTGGTAAAAGATAGGCCCTGAATTTTTGTTGTCAGGGCCTCATTTTTCTTATAATTACCGCTTAAAGGCCAGTTGGAACCATCGGCTACTTTCTCCTACACGTTGCAATTTCAACAGTGCAGTTTGTTGAGGTTTAAGATACTTGAGTTTTGCTTTTTCTATCTGCAGTTTATTAGCTGCGTGAGGCCAGTCTCCTTCCGCCATTTTTTGGACCAGTAAAGTGCCAGCTGAGTTGATAAAGTCCGCACTAAAATGGGTAGGGCTCTGGCTGGCAAGAACCAGTGCTATACCATATTTTCTCGCCTCGTTCGCAATGATATTAATGGGATTCGTGGATTCCTCATCGCAGAATCTTTTTGCTTCATCAAGAACAATAACATGCCGTACACGACCATTACTTTCCCCCTTTTGCATTTCCTGATGGAAAATAGATAGCATTCGGCTGTAAACGAACATTTTAAGTTCACTTTCGGACCTGGCAAGCGGCTTGATATTATAGCGATGAATTCTTCCAGTGAACGGTGGCTCGTTGGCATTGAATAAACCAAGAGCTTTAACATTTTCGAGGCGTATCAATAACGATCTCAGTGTATCAACTGAGTCATATTTCAGGATCTCATCCATTTCACTGCCAGTGCGGGTTTCAGTCAGGGCTTTACTGTATTCCTTTAATGCAGTTTCACGAGCCTTGGTAACCGCCAGTTCACTTTTTTCGTTTTCTTCCTTACTGTGCCGATCTTTGGCTTTGACAAAAGCGCGGGTACTCCTCATGAAAGACTCAAAAGCTCTTAGAGCTACATTCGACTGGTTATTCTCATCAAGACCAAAGAGTCCCATCTTCAATTTCTTCTGGATAAGACGCTCCAGATCTGTGAGGGTAGGGTAACACTGGCCAAGTGCTTTCCAGTTACGATCGTTCCAGAGTTGCTCACACTCAGCTTCTGAGGCGTTTCGCTTAACCCAGGATGCAGGCTTCTCCTGAGTCATCCATTTAACTGCATAGCAATCTGTAACCAACTGGCGTAGGACTGCAGCCTGTTGCTCACCCAGTTTTCGATTACTGCTCATGATATCAATAATATGGTTGGCTGCCATTCTCAATCCCCCGTAGTGCGGGTCTGGATTAACAACAAACGGATTATAGCCATACCTGGTCGATTCGCTGAATAGGACCTCCGAAGCCCCAGGTACCTCAATGTCGCCGTGATAATCAAAGATAGAGATTTGCGTATCCGGGTCCGCTGAGTATGCCGATAGAAAACGTTTCATCTGGTATGTTTTACCAGTACCTGACGTGCCGGTGATCCCAATATGACCATTAGCAAGTTCTCCCGGATTCCAGATGAAAGGTGCTTCCTGACCTTTATTAAGCTGAAACTCGTCATAACCAAGTACAAAGCTTGGATTAGTAGTCATTATTTCTTCTCCTGCAAAAGATTACGCTGCATTTTCAAGTCCATTCAGAGCTGCACGTAGAAGGCGCTTTTTCTGTCCGGTAAGTGTTAGTTCAGGTTTTATACTTTCTTGATCTTCATCATCGGAATATTGGTTCCGAAGTTCTTCATCAATCTCCAGCTCCGCATCAGCAAGAAAGTCATTTGCTGCTGCATAAGAATTATCATGTGGAATGCCGTTAATAATTTTCTTAATAAAAACATCATTTTCTGACACTGGAACTACAACTGATTCAGTTTTAAATTCAGAAATAGATGTTGGCAAATCGATTTCAATAAACTGATTAATACGAGGTTTTAGTTTTGTATGTTTATCGTCGTCCGGTATATAAAATGCAGACATCTCAACCAGAGAATCCTGAAATATTAGAAAAGATTCGCCCTGTTTTAATTTTTTTACATCATTTATCTGAACGCGACTTCTGGTTTCAATTTTTGAACCAGCCTGAGCTGTCCAGCTGCCACTCACAGCACCGCTTTGGTAATCATAACCAGTGAGCGTTGAGAAGTATCCTTCACCGGCGACCTTCTGAATCAGGGCAAAGGTATCATCGGCATCTTCAAGAGCCAGGCAATTCTTAAATTTAGTGTTTGCAAGCAACGAAGCAGTTTCTTCACCTGCAGAACCACGTTTAAGCCCCTGGATATCCTGAACTGCTGCCACCATCATAAACCCAAGAGAGCGAGCCTGAGCGTACATCACAGCCAGACCTGACGCATAGTAATATGAAAGCTCGTCAGTAATAATTAAAGACGGTACCGGCGAAGCTGTTGCCCTGGAAAGCAGTATTTGCGCTTTAGTCCCTTCATAATTTGTCCCAAGGTTTTCAGCCATCATCAAGCGTATGCAGCTAAGAACCAGTTTTCCCAAAGCCTCAGCTTCCTGTGCTGATTTTTCAAGCGAAGGGATTGAAATAACTAAAATACGGTTATTAAGCAGAACATCACTTAAATCGATATCAGGATGTTTTACTTTATAAACAAATCCATAAGACTGGATCATCATGGATAAGGTACGTTGAAACTGGGAAGTTAAATACCCGTGTTGGGTTCTAACTTCTGGAGTCCATTTTTGTGGTTCATCAATCAGATTAAAATCAAATGAAAGACCACTTTTTAGGTAATTTTCAATAGGTGAGAATGCGGCATACGGAAGCAACCCCTTTTTACCTTCTTTGTATAGTTCCAGCAATTCCTCAAGACCGAGGTACTTCTGGATCATCTCGATACCAGATGTTAAATCGCCTCTTAAATGCTTGTACCTTAAGCAACGGATTATCGCATCGACCAGGTTAACAGCTTTTTCCTGCCATTGAGCGCCGTCGCCATTTGCTTTAGGCAACAAAGAGGACATCAACTGAACCTGAAAATCTGCCGTCCCCGAAAAAAAAGGATTGAGGGAGTTAGATCTTGCTCCTTTTTGGGTGTTGAAAAATTCTTTTCCCATTCTCCTGTATTTTTCTTCTTCCAGAAGGTCGAGATAAGGATCGCGCCCAGCAGTGAGAAGATTAAGATGAAGATAATCATCTTCACGGCCCAGTCGCCGGCACAGTGACCATATGGTAAAAGGCAACGAGATATCTGCTTTGCCATCTGCA
The DNA here is from genome assembly GCF_030332425.1 of Citrobacter sp. Cpo142. Classification (NCBI taxonomy): domain Bacteria; kingdom Pseudomonadati; phylum Pseudomonadota; class Gammaproteobacteria; order Enterobacterales; family Enterobacteriaceae; genus Citrobacter; species Citrobacter sp. Cpo142. Next base: position 24,242 of record NZ_JAOWHW010000079.1, on the reverse strand, counting down.
TACACAGCTCCGGAGCCCCAACAAAGCGCATTATAAACAAGACCGTAAAGAGACTCTGATTTACCTGAACCTGTTGTCCCACCAACAAATGCGTGTGTACGGCAATCACTGTTTGTCGACCAGATTTCCATCCCCTGTAAATGTGAGATGGATGTTCTGAGAGAGCCCCAATACAGTATTCCTGCGGCCAGCTGATACTTTCGTTTTTCGCTCGTTCCTTTAAAAATCCAAAATTTCCATTCCGTTCTGTATGTATAGTAATCACTCAGGTCACGCCCGCCGACATCCTTTGGAACCCGAAGTGGCATGGATACTTTTTTATCAAGAACAAACGCCCATACCATTAACGATGTAACAAGGGATAACGGCCAGAATGCAATAAAGAATACTTGCAAAAACATTCTTAGAAGAATAAATGCCCGAACATGATTAGCATCTCTGAACCAGTCAATAACTCTATCTTCTAAAGAGCGTACATCACGCTCAAGTTTAGCCTTACTTATTTCATTATTACTCATTTTGAACCTCAACAATGATACCTAGCTCATTCTTTACTTTGTTAATGAGTAGCTGTTTTAAATAACGTGCTTTTTTAATAGAATTACAAACTTCCGTCGCCCTGATTGCCGCCCGTTGTTTATCTTCCAGCGAATCAAGTTTGAAGTTCGACGTTATATATTGCATTAAAAGAAAGCTCAGATGCAGGCTTTGTTCACATGACTGACTCCAGCTACCTAATCCCTTCGCTTTGATATATTCATCTGGATCGTATCCTTTATCTAAAAAATTAAAACGCACTGTATGTTTATCAGTAATAACACCCAGTAATTTAGGTAACAGGCAACGAATAGCTCTGGCTCCTCCCTTATCATTATCAAAACAAAATATCAATGTCCTCGCAATATTCATCAATGTATTTAATTGATGCTCAGTAATTGCAGTTCCCATGCCTGCAACTGCTTTTCGTTCTCCAGCCTGATGAAGCGATATAACATCAAAGTATCCTTCAACAATAACTGCGCAATTAGCTTTGTAGATATGTGGCAAAGCCTTATCTAAACCAAAAAGCAATTCACCTTTAGTGAAGACATTAGTTTCAGCCAGATTCAAATATTTCGGAGATTCATCCCACTCGAATAGTTTTCGGCCTGCAAAACCAACTAATGTTCCGCTTCTGTTTTTAAGAGGGATAGTGATTCGTTGTCTTAAGCAATCATAAAGCCCACCTTTATCATCTCTTTTAGCAATGCCACTGCTTATTAAAATATCATCGCTGACTTTTTTTCTTAAGATAGAAATCACGCCTTTGCTGACAACACCAAGCTCCCATAACTCAACGGTTTCACTCGAAAAGCCACGAAATGCCAGATAATCCACAGCAGTACTATTTTTTGCCAGACCATGTCTGTAGAGATATTGTGCACGATAAAGAGCACTGACTATTTCCACATTTTTCTTGTCATCAGGAAGTGAATCATCATCTGGCATTTTTTCGTTTAATCGTCCAGCAATACCGCGAACAGCCGCATAAAAATCACCACCAGTATTTATCTTTTTCTCCCAGTCAAAAATGTCTCCCTCTTCGCCACAAACCCAGCATTTGTACCGTCCTTTGGCATCATCGACGTCCATAGAAGGATTTTTATCATTATGGAAAGGGCACAGTCCTTTAAATTTCTTACCTCTTTTAACTAATACTACTGATTCACTAACTAAAGCTGAAATCAGCATCAGCCCTTTTAATTTTGACAGAAATAAAGGGCTAATACGCATCAGAAATCCCCCTTGAGCCAGCTTTTAAGGTTATCTTCATTTAATTTTTTAGTGAGCGGAAAAACAGCTCCGTCGCCACGAATTACTGTCGGAGTCCCAATAAATGAGAATTGACTGTAGGTAGCATTGTTATTGTTCAGGGCTATACTTCCGTTCGTACACGGGGTGTTTACCGCTGCTCCCCCAGAAATAGCTTCTTGCCATAAACTAGCCCTGTCTTCTGGCTTAGTACATAGAACGGTTTCGACGACAGGTTTCGATCTTTCGCGTCCGATTTTGGATACGGGAAAAATATCTATAACATAATCATCAGCCAGCTTTTCCAGAACAGGCTCGATATTCCTGCAATGAGGGCATAACGGATCTGAGAACACAAAAAATACGGGTTTCGTTTGGTCAGACTCACCGAGTCTTACAGAGTAATCATTGGTAGCCGCTCCCTTTTTAAGAAGGGCCGACAGCTCTGCATTCGGCCTGGCTTGCTGAGTAACTTTTGAAGCCAGAAGGTTTTCTTCAGAATCTCTGACCTTACTCTCAGGACGAGCAAAAGGAGGCGCTACAGCATCTAAATGAACCTTTTCACTAGCAGGGGAATGAGACATTGCCCGGTTTTCAGAATCTGAGTTATTTAAGACAATGCCAGCCAGAATATAAATTAATAATAGTACACCGAAAAATATAGCGATAGTTTTTAATATTGCTAAACCATTCGAGCCTTTTTTATATTCAATCCAATGTGAATATAAGTTACTGTATAAAAAAGACACTTCTTCATATGTCCCATATACACTTATAACGATGCCATTACTCAATCTTATATCACAGTAACAACGCTCATTGTTTCTATTTGTTGATATAAAAACCACATCATCCAATACAAATGAGTATTGTTGTTCTTCTATTCCTCCCGCTTCCATTTTTATATATACTGATTTCGCTTTACCATAACAGAGCGTTACATTTCCGTTTATATATTCGGTTTTATCAAATAAAACCTCACGAATTTTTGTTAATTTTGACATTCTTTTTACCTTTATTCAAAGTTTTAGTCATTATCTGCTTCGATATTGTTTTCTTGCTCAGGTTTAGGTAATAAACCTTCTTTAATTAAGCTTATTTTAAGGGCGTCAACACATTGTTGCAGGGGAGGGTCAATAAGACGGCATCCATTTTCCCATGCAAGTTTTTCTGTTCTGTACGTTTGGATCTGAATAATACTTTCAATACAAGTCCCCTTTCTCCCGGTGGCGTTAAGGACATACCACAACCCTCTGTCAATCCCTTTCAACCACCTGAAGTTTGAACTTGGTAATTTCCCCCCATCTAAAGCTCTTAAATGCAGCATCATCAGGAAGGTAGATGGATATTGAAAATAATTCAGTAAGAGCTGAGCTTCAGGCTCTTGCATATACTGAGTGATTTCTTTCCGAACGACAGAAAAATCAGGGTATCCGGGTTTATTATTCCATTCACCATAGTCACAAGATCTGTTTAAAGCATCAAGCATCTGCTGAGCTTTTCCACCATTTTCATATGAATCAAAAATGCGGCTCGCGAAAATAGCGAATAATGCTTTTTCATAAATTTTTAGTTGGCTAAGGGATGTTATTTTTGGCCCCAGAGTTTTGCATAAAATTTTTTTTGTTTTCTCTTCATCAAGAACATTCTGGCGGACCAGATTATTTTTTTTCACAAATTCTGCTGGATGCTCTCTGCTCTCCTGACCTTCAACATTGTCATTAAGCAGATTACCGTAGTGAAGTACGGGTATTATTGCAGGGCAATGCACAGACATAATTCTTGGCAGCGTATCGGCCGTTATGTTTCGTCTGACCTTTTCAGAACGGTGTCTTAAGGTTGAACGAATAGTGAGAACAGATATCAGGACAGGCAACCAGCCACAAACTATACTTGCTTTTGTCATAACCCAAATAAGCTCAAAAAACTCTACCTGGTCGGCTCTGGAAGCCATTAGGGCAACATCCGCCCGAAATTTTCCGGCCCATGGTAAAAATGGCCAGTCAATCAGTGCTAATTGTCCCCAGGAAAAATACAACCCCCAGTAGCATATCCAGGTGTGTTTGAAATGCCATATAAGAGCAGGAGTACCAACGATAAAAATCAATGAGATAACTAAGATCCAAAGGCTATCATCAACCTTTCCCCTATCTTCGTTAGTCATATCCAACTTTCCTTTAAATTGTTCCGATTAATACGTATTATACGTAAGTGTCGAATTTGCACAACCAAAGGACCCCTATGAACATTTCTACTTTATGGATTGCTGAAAAGCCAAGCATGGCAGAAGCTTTTGCGAGCCAGTTGGGCGTTATTAACAATAAAGACCACTCTCTTGGCGCTTATGTTTCGCAAGACAAATCCGTTGTTGTAACCTGGCTTTATGGGCATTTAGTCCGCGATTTAATGCCTGAGGAGTATGACCCAGACATGAAGAGCTGGAAGTTAGAAACACTCCCATTCTTTCCTCAAAACTGGAAAAAAACGCCCAGAGAAAATGTTGTTTCTCACTTCCAGAAGGTAAAAAAACTCATCCAGGCTGCAGCTAACATCGTTCTGGCCACTGATTTTGATCGTGAAGGTGAAGTTATCGGTCGTGAATTGCTTGATGAATGTGGGTACCGCGGGAAGGTGGAACGCGTGAACATAACCGGCACCGATGCAAAATCTATCAGTAAATGTATTGAAAACAGATTTGACGGCAACATTGGGTTACCGTTGTATTATGCCGGTAAAGGCCGTGAACGTGCTGACTGGCTGGTAGGGTTAAATTTCACCAGGGCAATTACAGTTCTGGGGCGACAAAAAGGTCTCAAGGAGACACTCTCAGCAGGGCGGGTTCAAAGTGCTACTGTAAAAATCATTGTTGATCGAGAAAATGATGTTCAGGGGTTTAAGAGCCAAGACCACTACCAGGTAAAAGTTAACATGCAACATGGCGATGTTCTTTTTACCGGCAAGTGGCAGCCCCTCAGCTCGGAACTTGATGAAAATAAGCTGTTGCTGGATAAAGAAATAGCCTCCCGAAAAGCTGTTGAGTTATCTGGCCAGGATTGCACCGTCAGGCGTAGTATTGCACAGACTTCTGAACGTTCAGCCCCCTTGCCATTCAACCTGTCAGCAGCCCAGATAGAATGTGCAAATAAGTATGGTTTCGGTGTCCAAAAAACACTCGATATACTCCAGTCTCTGTATGATACGCATAAGCTTACAACCTATCCCAGAACAGATTGCAGGTACCTCCCGACTGCAGAACTCGATGAACTCGATGCCAAACTGCAAGCCATAGTTCAAATGGACCCAACAATAGAACCCGTGATTTCTGCACTGGACCTTACTTTACGATCTGATGCCTGGAATGACGATAAGGTAGGTGCGCATTTTGGACTTATCCCTACTGCACATTGCGGTGATTTGTCACGTTTGAAAGATGATGAACTTTTGGTTTACAAGCTGGTAAGAGATAACTTTATCTCTCAGTTTATGGCTACTGCAAAATACCGTAATGTTACGCTCGAAATTTCGGCCGGTGATGACAGAATCGTTGCAAGTAGTTCAACTCTCGTCAGCCCTGGTTGGTTAGACTTTATTAAACCAGCTAAAGATGATGATGCAGATGAAGAACAGAATCAGACAGTACCTGAACTAAATGAAGGTTCAGAAGTAAAAATTAAATCAGCTGAAATTATTGCAAAAAAAACATCAGCGCCTAAATATTTTACTGAAGCAACATTACTCGCCGCAATGAACAACTGCGCAAGTTTCGTGAAAGACCCCGGTTTTAAAAAAATCCTTAAGAGTACCTGCGGTATTGGGACGGAGGCTACACGTGCTGGCATCATCAAAATTTTATTTGACCGCTCATACATCGTAAAAAAAGGGAAGCAAATACGACCAACGCAACTGGCAATATCATTAATGGGAGTGCTTCCTGACGAAATATCCAGCATAGAAAGGACGGCTTACTGGGAACAGCAGCTGGATGCTATTGCTCAGAGAAAGCTCTCTCTGGATGAGTTCATGGGGGAAGTTACTGGTATGGTTAAAGACATATTCAGTAAAGGCTTTGCTGATATTAACCTCGATAAAGTCATTCCAAAGTGTCCTGTCTGCAATAAAAATCTTATTAGAAGAAAAGGGGTTAATGGCTTCTTTTGGGGCTGCTCAGGCTACCCTGAATGTAAAAAAACATTTAACGATAAGAAAGGGAAACCTGATTTTTCGAAAAATAATAAAAAGGTGAAATAATGACAAAGCTTGTACCGATCTTTTTACTAAAAACTGATATCACTGATATCAGAATTCCTTTTCTCGCAACCCCTTGCGGCTATATGGGTACCGAAGCAGTGGTATTGCCAGTAGTGGAAGAAAGTGTTGACCATTACCATAAACATAATGGGTCATCTATCGATGATACATTAATCATTTCGTTACGTCGTAACTTCTCAGCTCGTGAGATCCGTGGCTTCATTTCTTTATATGTAAAGGAAAAGAAGACATTCCTTTTATTTATGTGTGACTCAACACAGCGATCTGATCTGGTCATGAACACGATTAAAAGTATTTACGGTACCGAAAACATCAGTTTGTTCCGGGTTGCGGGTTCACCAGGCGACGGCGCGGAGACCATGAATTGAAGAAAATGTGATAAGACGCAAAAATTCTGTGTAGTTCGACTTGTAGTGTGCGTAGTTAGCGCGTAGTATATTAATCATCAACTACGCACCAACTACGCAGACATGAAAGAGACCGCCAAGTACTGCTTTCATGTCGTGATTCACTAAAGGAGAACCTAATGAATCTTAAAAACATCTTAGCACTTTCTCGGTCAAATAAAAGCCGCTCATGCATTCCTGCTATGACTAACGCTCAACTTAGTGCGTTCTTTGGTGATAAACCGGCTCGTAGCGAAATCCTCAACCGGATGAAAAACCGTAACCACCAGGCCACCCGAACCACACTGTAGCTGCCTGCGTCCTGGGTGATGAGGAATTTTCGTATACGAAAATTTCTACACTCAGAAGCTAAATCCCGACCTGCTGTAGTGCCTCTACTATGGCAGGTTTATCAGAATAAAATTAAGGACATAACTAATGATTTCCGCACAGGAACAGGCATTACGTAACTTTAAACTTGCAACTGCCGCAACCTGGAACCAGGTAGCTAAAGTACTCGGCATTACAGAAAGAGCGGTACTGGGATATATCGCCCCTCCAGGAACGAAAAGCTATCGCGAAATGCCCGCTGATGTATGGCTCAAACTGGAAGAACTTTCTGGCCATGCGCTATCCCGTAATACTGACAATCTGTTTTACCCACAGCGTAAAGTCATTTCTGTAAGCTCACAAAAAGGGGGGGTAGGCAAGACAACCATTGCTTCCATTCTGGCATCTATCTACGCACATATGGGCTATAAAACCCTTGTTATCGATATGGACCCGCAGGGTAACCTGACAGAACAGTATTACCAGGAAGATGATGACTTCCCGTCAGAAATACTCTCAGATCCGGATGGTGATGAATTTATGCCAGGGCCTGCTCATGTGTGGAACATGTTCCTGGATAATGAGGACGTGATCCCTCTACAACTCTCCGAAAACTTATACCTCGTTGGTTCAAGCCTTGATCTTGCAGATATTCAGTTAGGTGATTCTGATGAAGTTATTAACAACTTCCACAACAGCATCGAGAAACTAAAAAAAGAGTACGACATTATCATTCTCGACACGTTACCGAGTTTTGGTAATGCTCTCGCGGCAGCGCACCGTTCTGCTGACTGGTTAGTTATCCCGTCCGAGCTGGCCAGATTCTCGAAAAAAGGTATTACATACCAGCTCAGAACTGCGATGAATACCAAACAGCTTTATCAGACTGACCTGGCTCTCCTTGGGATTGTGATAAACAAAATCACTTACACAAACCGTAAGAGCAATGAGTTGCTGCGTATACAGGAAAACTACCGCGAGCTGCTGGCTGAGCAATACGGTGATCTTCTGCTTTCTCCTGCGATAAAAACAGCGACAAGTATTGTCGAATCCCAGGCTATCGGAACCCCGTTGATTGAGTATGCACCTAAGTCAGAAACATCATTGCAGTTTACTCAATTAGCTCAGGAAATTTTACGGCGTATCAAGGCAGAGGAGGAGAATCATGCGTAAAGATTTTCGTTCAAAAATCGGTGGGGCTAATGGAAAAGAAAAGAATTCTGTTATCTCCGGCCTGATTCGCGGTTCAGGACCCAAAAATGAGAAATACACATTAGTCCAGCTTCCGCACCAGAAAGTGTACAGCAAAGCTCAGGCGCGCAAAAAATTCAAAAATATCGACAGTCTGGCTGCGACGATGAAAGGCGGAAAACAGGCACAGCCCATCACAGTGTTTGAAGCAGATGCCGATGGCAGACACCTCATCAAAGTGGGGGAACGTCGCTGGCGAGCATGTGTCTTAAATGATGAGCCTGTATGGGCACAAATTGCTCATGGTGTAGCAAAACCCGAAACAATGGATGCTAAAACGCTGGTTGAACAAATCATTGAAAACGACCAGCGCGAACCATTATCGCCGATGGAAATGGCGGAAAACCTGGCCGAACTTCGCGATGTGTTTGGTATGAAAACAGGTCAAATTGCAGAAGAAATGGGTAGAAACCCTGCGTTTGTCTCAAAGCATCTGAAATTGCTGGAAATGCCAGAACCGGTAAAGCAACTACTCGAAGATGAAATAGTTACCTATATCGAAACGTTGAATACCCTGACTTCAATATTCAATCTTTCTGAAAAGGCAGGGCTTGAGCTTGTTGAGCTGGCAAGAACTAAAGGCGAGTTGACCCGAGATGAGGCACAAACTCGGCTGAAAACGTTGAAGGGTTCAAAATCGCCTCAGTCTGTTCATGGAGTCATTCAACAAGATAATAATGGCAATGTAGGTGGTAATAACGATCAGGGCGACACTTTTCCTCCGCGTGAGAATGATGGCCATAACTCTTTTCAGGCTAACGGAAATGATGCGCTGCCGGTTGGTGAAAAAGGTGATGAAGACGGCAATAGAGATCAGGGCGAGACTTTTACTCCGCGTGAGAATGATGGCCATAACTCTTTTCAGGCTGTCGGAAATGATGCGCTGCCGGTTGGTAAAGATACAACAGGAGATGAAGACGGCAATAGAGATAAGGGTGAGACTTTTTCACCGCATGATAATGATGATCATAACTCTTCTCAGGCTAACGGAAATGATGCGCCGCCGGTAATTACAAATACACCGACAGCCGATAACAACGCACCACGAGTGGAACCCAGCAACTCAATGCAGGATAAAGCTGGAGACAGCCAGGCGCTTAACACCGCCGCTGAACATGCTGAGACCTCTGCGAAAGGCAGCGTGACATTTTACGTACGGATTGATGATTCTGTTTTCGAGTTAGTGGACAAGCCAAGTATTATCGAAAACGGCGAAGTGTACGTTTTTTGCCGTGAAAAAGAAGGAATGCCTGAAATGCAGGTCCCAATCACTGACTGCATGCTACATCATGCTTCATTGACTAAATAACGGTACTGCCTCATGATCATTCCGATTTATACGTATAAATCGGAAACCATGATGAGGTATGTATGTCTAAAAAAAATGAGGAATTACACGATGATAATTGGCAACGAGGACCACATGACAACAGCAGCCCGAATTCTCTCTCAGGAGACAATCCGGCAGCTTCAGAACGACAAGGCGCTGATGGCGCAGGGCCGGAAAATTCTGGCCCGATGGGCAATCAATCAACCCAACGACCTCAAAGTGCTGGAGAAGCAGGGGTTCCTGATGCTGTATTCGACTCTCATCAATCAGCAGGAAACAGAAATGGACGCGCTGACAGAGAATCCAAGTCAGAGCATGAGCGAGCAGGAAATGCTGGAACTCCGGGGAGTCAACACAAGCCTGCTAATTTCCGACTAAACACAATCACTGATCTTGGTGCTGGCGGTGCCAAAACTAAGTTCAAAGATAACATTGCTTCCCTTGAACTTCTCAAAGAGCTTGAAAGCAATAAGCGCCAGGCATCGCCTAATGAACAGGCCATTTTGGCCCGTTATGTTGGATGGGGAGGCATACCTCAGGCGTTTGATGAAACCAATTCTGATTGGGAGAATGAGTACAAACGTCTCCGTGAGCTCCTGTCTCCTGATGAGTACGATTCAGCTCGGGCCTCTACATTAAATGCCCACTATACGTCCTCAGATGTAATCACCGGCATCTATAATGGTTTGCAGAAAATTGGGGTAGGTGATGGTGTTCGTATCCTGGAACCGGCATCTGGTATTGGGCATTTCGCTGGTATGCTGCCTTTTCAGGCCGACATGACTCTCAATGAACTCGATTCAATTTCTTCCAGAATTTCACGCCAGCTTTATCCTGAATTTACAACTATCCATCAGGGATTTGAAAAATTCCGCGCCCCTGCAAACTATTTTGACGTTGCCATTGGTAATCCCCCCTTTGGTGACTTCAGAGTAAATGACCCACTTAACCCGCAGACTAGCCGTTTCTCAATCCACAATTTCTTTATGGCCAAAAGCCTGGATTCAGTTCGTGCCGGCGGGATAACGGCGATGGTTGTCAGTCGTTTTTTTCTGGATTCCAAGTCCTCCGAGCATCGAGAATATATCGCTGACAGAGCTCATTTTCTCGGCGCCATTCGATTACCTGAAAACGCCTTCAAACAAAATGCACTTACGACCGTTACTACTGATATTGTGTTTTTTCAGAAGGCTCACCCAGGGGAAGAAACCGAACGTAGCTGGATAGATACCGGTTTTGTCCGCTGTGCCAGCACCAATGAACCTATTGAGGTTAACTCATGGTTTGTGAATCATCCTGAGCAGATGATCGGGCAAATGCAACTCGAGAGCAGAGCATTCGGTAATTCACCGCAATGTGTTGCGGCTCCTGGGTTAAATCTGAATACTGAAATTACCAGCCGTCTCTCGCCATTGCCCAAAAATTGTTTCATAGCTAAACAGCATAATGATGAGCTGAATACTGCAGCGCCAAAACCATCCGTAGACTTCACCGATACAGGTGTCAAAGTTGATAGCTTCTTCATCACTCCAGACAACCGAATTGCGGTACGCAAACCCGATTTATTAGGTACAGGTGATTACGAATATTACATCACCCGTTCTGCTGTCGAGGATGAGCGTATTCGCAGCGCAATTCAGATCAGAGACACCCTGACGCATCTTATTGCCCTGGAAACTAATGATAATACCAGCCAGAGCACCATGGATCAGGTACGACAGTCGCTGAACCTTCTCTATGACAAGCATGTTAAAAAGTACGATTTTCTGTCCAGTCGCTCCAATAAGAATGTCCTCAAGTATGATCCACTTTATCCTCTTCTGCAGTCGCTGGAAGTGGAGTACGACAAGGGCATTACTAAAACGATGGCGGAGAAAGAAGGTAGCGTCCAGCGTAAACCGTCCGCACGAAAGGCAGCAATCTTCTCTAGACGGGTAAATCGTCCAAGCAGTATTGCCAGCAGTGCTGATTCAGCAAAAGATGGGTTAGTCATTTCGCTTAATGAAACCGGTCGTGTCGATATAGACCGCATTTCTACTTTAACCGGGATGCCTCCGGAAGCAGTCACGCGAGAACTCCGCGGCCTGATTTACCGAAATCCTGAAAGTCTTGAATATGATATTGCAGACACATTCTTGTCCGGTAATGTTAAGAAAAAGCTGGAAAAAGCGCGCCGGTTATATGGTGCTATTCCTTCAGTAACGGCAGATGAATTAGATAAATTTACCCATAAATATTTCGCCCCTGACGCGGCCGCCAGGTTCAAGAACATCGACACAGAAATATTACTCGATGAACTGCAGCGCAGCATCTCAGCGCTTGAGGAAAACCAACCTCAGGATATTGATGCCATCGATATTTCGGTCCAACTGATCAGTACCTGGCTACCCCAAAAAGATATTCAGGCATTTGTTCGAGAACATCTCGGCATAGCGGATCAGGAGTGCAAGGCCGTTTATGTTCCACCTGTTGGTAAATGGGTAACGTCGTTTAAAGGGGGCAACAAGGATTTACTTGAGAATACATGGGGTACTGCCCGTATGAATGCTCTCGAAATCCTTGATCGACTCTTCAACAACACGGCTATTCAGGTTCGTGATATTACCGGGTTTAACGATGACGGCTCCCCTATTTATACCGTAAATCAGGAAGAAACTCTGGCCGCTCAAGGGAAAGCGGAACAGATTGCAAACGAGTTTACAGACTGGATCTGGCGTGATGCAGAACGGCGAGACCGACTCGCCAGGCGCTACAACGATCGTTTCAATACGCATGTCCCAGCATCATATGACGGGTCACACCTTGTTTTGCCGCAAGCAAGCGGTGATATCAAGCTACGCGGCACGCAAAAAAATGCAATCTGGCGAGGCATTCAGGAAGGTGGTGGTTTAGGCGACCATGTTGTTGGTGCTGGTAAAACGTTGACGGCGATCGCTACCATTATGGAACAGCGTCGCATGCAGCTACTGAATAAACCCTTAGTTGCTGTTCCAAACCACCTCCTTGGCCAGTGGAAAGATGAATTCTATAAGCTCTATCCCGGCGCCAATGTCCTTGTGGCCGAGCAGGCTGACTTCGAGAAAGATAACCGTAAACGTCTATTTGCTACGATCGCCACTGGCGATTTCGATGCGGTAATTATTGGACATTCTTCGTTTAAATTCCTGTCGCTGGCTCCTGAAGACGAGATAGCGTTCCTTTCTGAACAGGTAAGCGATATCACAGCTTCTCTCGACGAATACAGACAGTCCCTTGGTAAGCGCGATCCGTCTGTAAAAGAAATGGAGAAGCAGAAGAAAAGACTCGAAGAAAAAATTGCCAAAATATCTGATTCCGGCAAGAAAGATGATTTGCTTACCTTCGATCAACTGGGTGTGGACGCTTTGTTCATTGATGAGGCAGATGAATTCAAAAATCTGGCCATTGTGACTTCGCAGACTCGTATTGCGGGACTGGGTAACCTGCAGGGCTCAGAAAAAGCGATGGACCTATTTCTGAAATGCCGTTGGTTACAAAAGAAACGTGATGGGAAAGGCGTTTACTTCTACACAGGTACACCGATCAGCAACTCTCTGGCCGAACTCTACACTCTGCAGCGCTACATGCAATATGACGAACTTAAAGATAAACATATTGCCGCCTTTGACAGCTGGGCCTCAACGTTTGGTCAGGTAGTGAATGGCTGGGAACTGGATGCTACGGGAGTAAACTACAGACTCAATGCTCGTTTTGCGAAATTCACTAACGTGCCTGAACTGATGCGCATGTACCGTTCGTTTGCAGATGTTGTGACGCAGGAAGATTTGGCTGCCCAGGCCAGAGCAGATGGAACAGGACGACTGGTGCCTAAGCTGAAGGGGGGAAAGCCAACGTCTGTTGTTGTTCCGCGTTCTAAACTGCAGGCACAGTTTATGGGCGAGATGGAAACCGTCATTGATCCGTTAACTGACAGGCCTGCACTCGATAACCTTGGTCGTGAAGTCAAAGAGTGGACTCCGGGCTCAATTATCCATCGCATGGAAAACATGCCGAAAGACCCACGAATAGATAATGCGCTGAAGGTGACACATGATGCGCGAATTGCAGCACTCGATTTCCGGCTAGTAAATCCACATGCTCCTGATGACCAGGGTAGCAAAGTTAACGAAGCGGTACGACGCATACACTCCATCTGGGATGCCAATACCTACCGCAAAGGCACGCAGTTGGTATTTTGTGATCTCTCAACCCCTAAAGGGAAATTCACTGCTAATACAGCCGCAGCCAACGAACCGACGAACGACGACAGCTTCTCCATGGATGAAATCCTGGGTGAAAGTATCGATCCGGAGAAGTTTTCTGTTTATGCCGATATAAAGCAAAAGCTAATTGATAAAGGTGTACCGGCCAACGAAATTAAATTCATACACGATGCAACCAACGATCAGAAACGTCAGGAACTCTTCAGAGCTGTAAACAACGGTGATGTTCGTATTCTGATTGGTTCCACATCAAAAATGGGTGCTGGTACAAACGTCCAGCGTCGCCTGGTCGCCTTACACGATTTGGATTGTCCATGGCGGCCTCGAGATCTTGAACAAAGACATGGTCGTGGCATTCGACAGGGCAACATGTTTTTTGAGCAGGATAAAGAAAACTTCGAACTCGAGATCTGTTGTTACGCTACTGAACGAACCTATGATGCCAGGATGTGGCAAACCATAGAAGTTAAAGCTCGCGGAATTGAGCAGTTCCGTAACGGTTCACTGACCGATCGCGTTATTGAAGATATTGCCGGTGACGCAGCAAATGCTGCAGAAATGAAAGCAAGTGCTACGGGTAATCAGCTTATTTTCCAGCAGGTAAAAATTGATTCTGAGAAGCGCAAACAGGAAACCCTTTATCGGAACTGGCAGCGTAGCCGTCATTCACTGGAAGCGCGAGTTGCCCAGATCCCGAAAGACATTCTTCAACTGACAGAATTGATACCGGGCATCCGCGATGATGTCGCGTATATCAATCAACATGCGGATACTGCAGGCCTGCAAACGCACGCAACATCGTTCATCTGGCGAAAAACAGAAGGTGTAAAGATTGAGGATAATGCGGTTGAGAAACTAGAAATTTACCTCAAGGATCGGATGAGGAAAGCGGTCGACAACATGGCCATCGATATTCGTGAGCCTGTTTTCGTTGGTAACTACAGAGGCATGGCCATCAGTGTCAAAGCGGGCACTAATGCTAAGGGCCTGTATACCAGCTTCACAATAGGCCGCACTGATGGGCATAGCGTTAGCGTCAACAATATGGACATCCGGTACAGTAGCGGTGATTCCTTCAGTCCTACAGGCCTGTTTGTCCGGATAGATAACTTATTGAATGATGCCATCGCGGAGATAACCCGCTGCGAAACGAACATACAGCGGTTACAGAGAGATTTAGAAATTGCGAAACAATCTCTTGAGGGGGACTATCCGCAGAAACAATACCTTGACGCATTGCGGCAGGATGCCATCGATGTAATGGTCGAGTTGAAGAAAATGCAGGACGATGACGACTACGTATCAACATGGAAGTCCAAGAGCGAAGAAATTGCTCCAGGCACCCAGATTAAAATCAGCAGTAGCGAAAATGAGCCCCAGGAAGAATTGACCGTTGAAAAGGAGAGCAATGCAGAATCCCCAGTCAGCACTGCAGAACCGACGTCTGATCTAAGTAGTCAGAATGTCCAGGACTCCATCTCAACAGTTCCTGAAAAGGTCCTGCCGAGGAAAGATGCTTCACCTGTACAGACTTCGCTAATTGGAAATAACGCTGATACACCTGACACTGATCTTACTGACCAGCGTCAAAACTCAACCGACCTGGTGTTGCCTTTCAAATTCGGTGAAGTAATTTACAACACTGAAATGGAAAGACTGCAGATCAAGTTCTCTGACAAACCGGAGAAAGGAAGCGAAGCACACCGGCTAATGCGTATGCTGTCAGAACGTGGCCGCTTCTCCTACGCTCCGACACAGAACAAATGCTGGGTTAGGAGGTTAAACGATAAATCTGTAATTGCAGCGGCGAACATCCTGCAGATCGAATTGCCTCTGGTATCACGTCTGGAAATCGAGTCAACATCACATGAGATAGAAATGCCGGCAGCGGTCGAGCCAGTAAGACTTACCAGTGAAGAGTTAGCTTCAATGGAGCTCACAGCTAACGAACTCTTTTCCCGATATAACGAAGGGGACTGTAGCGCAGTCAGAATATTCACCACGACCCGCGAGCTGGCGGAAGCTGGTAGTGCAGAAGGTATGTATCTTCTGTCATTCTGCTACTTTGACGGCATAGGAACTGAGGCCGACGCATCAAAAGCCGTTGAACTTTTGCATCAGGCAGCGGGTACCGGGCATCAGGAAGCATGCTATCGGGTAGCTGAATTATACGAAACAGGTGAATACGATCATGCATTAGACCTGAACCAGGCACTACGCTTTTATCAAAAATCAGACCCCGCATACAGCTCAAATGCAATAGAACGGGTGAACAAGCGTATCGAGAACACCAAGTTGTCGTCCCGAAATGGATTCCATGATTTGCTTAATCAGCATAAAGACCATCCTGAATCAGCAGAGAAATTCTACAGCAGAATGAATTTACTCTACGACCGCATAATTGAAGCGCAAAGCAGTAAGGAAACTCTTTCTACAGAATTGCAGTTAATCGGAAACTCTGACGTTTCATTCATAGAAATCGGTAGTGATAAGTACGACCTTAATAACACAACGGATACTGAAAGAAATAAACTAAATTCAAATATCATGAGTTTTATTAAGGAAGCTGTTTGCCAAAGAAAAGAAACTGGCAAACCAGTTGAGCTTGATATCGGAAAATTTGCGGGATTACAGATTAGAGTAAGATCTGTGGAGGATGAACTCAGATTTTCACTAACGGGCAACTCTACATGGTCGCCAGAAAGCTTAGTCTATAAGAAGGGAGAACGTGAAAAATTCAAACTTTCAGAATTCCTGGATACACTGGAAACATTTCCGACAGACTTGCATGAAAGATTATCTCTGTGCGAGGTCAGAATCAGCGAACTGGAAGAGCAGTCAAAGGCTGAGAAAGCAAAATATGATGCTATAACCAACGCCGATAAGGAAAAGGTACAATCTGGAACGAACACACCAACAACCGAAATAAATAAACCTACAACATATAGTAGAAACATGAAAATGTGATATAGCAATTAACTGCACCTCTTAAAGAGGTGCAGTTATCCTCATCAATTGCTGGCAGTATTCATATCAGGCACTTTACTCCTTAGCGCTAAAATCATTGCAACAACATTTCTGTCACCCTGGCTGAGTTTAGAATAAGTGACAGAATGTTCCGAGGCCAGGTGAACTAAATTAGCACTGTTAGCCCTAAACTCTTTTACTTGCTGATTAATTTCACGCAATACAGTAAAGTACAATGTATTGGGATAAAGGAATGCGTTATCACCTGATTCAGACTCTTCTTGCTTAATCCAGTTAGATAAATTCATTGTACATTGTTCAAATTCCATAACATCTCCATTAACGATAACCGTGACAATACCTGAAATTTATTTTAGGTTGAGGAAGGGTTGGTCAAGCGCAGCGCGGCAGAAGCTCACCTGACATTCATTGACTCTGAGAGGGGGAGAGAACCTAATGCTATTCCTGCATCAACAATTGCAGCAAGTTGATGAGTCATTTGATGATTTTTATAACTAATCAAGACCCTTTTAATTTTCCCTTCAACTTGTACTGCCCGTTCTCGTCTTTCTGTATGGTCACTGTCTAACCAAATCCCATTAAAAAGAGGAGAACTGTTAGCTGCGAAATATTCTTTTTTTTCGTCCATAGTCATACCGTCAAGCATTTTAGCAAGATACCGACAAACCTTTGCAAAATTTATTATCGCCTCGGACTCTGAATCAAACACTATAAAACCACCTTTTATAATTTTGAAATTACCGAAAGTCATTATCATGCTACGTTCAGGCTTAGTCGGGAAAGTCCATGTAGCGTAAAATTTATAAATACCTCGTTCTTTTTCTATCCATGCTTCTGCCACAAATGATGGCTCGCCACCAGAATCAGATAAGGGAGTTGATAAATGGATAAGATGATTATAGGTGGAAATTGGTTGCGTGTATTTACCAAGAATGAATGTATCGCCGACTTTCATATCCCTGATTGAACGCTGAAACCAGAGAGGCATACGGCAGTAACGCATAAATTCATAAACTGTTTTTACTGAACTCACTTTCATATACAATTCCTTAAGTCAATATCTCAGGATTTATTTCAGCATGCGCCAGATTAAACTACAAGGCATTCTCAGGTAGCCAATCGCTTGAGTTAAAATCAATAGGAAGAAACGGTTCGGTTTGTTTATAACAAATAAGACAAACATAAATATTCTTCTCTTTATGTAAACTCATAGATTTGCATTTTCCACAATCACACCACCCATCTAAAGGTTCTGGACAAGGTCTTTTTTTGTCTCCAGTTTCTTTGCGCCGCTGTTCGTCTTTCACATCAAGACACGCATCAAAAATGATTTCTACTTCTTCATTAGAGTATTCGCCTTGGCAATCCCTCGAAAAATCCATTCCCGAATGTTTATTTTCAAAAATAATTCGTTGTTCTTCTATTTCTACATCAGACATAGGAATAATTGTCTCACCATACGCCAGCATATCATCCAGTTTATCTATAAGCGTATTCACGGCTCGCTCGAGAGTTAACTGAGAGCCATTAAAATCAAGAATGCGAGAATAGCAATGTTTAACCATTCGCCCTCTAACATTCAAATAAATCCAGAAGTCTGTATCAGTGCCTCGTCCTTTCATTATCAGGATTTTCTCACCATAGCGGTTAACACAAGCCAGCTCATTTTCATGTTTCATTTTTATGAGTCCTTTTATTGTAAGAAAAATTTACTTTAATAAACAATCCTGCCAATATCAATTCATCTCAGGAAAGCTGACTTCAATCTGTGATATGTTATTGCTGGTAATAAAATCACGCAAAGCGTGATATGCTTTATTTGAATTTAGAAAACCTATAAATGAATTATTCGTAATTTTGCAAAAGCATGTTTGATAATTAACCCCTCCCCGACTGAAAAGGCTTTGCAAATCTCGCCCATGTTCATTTGCAAAAATAACCAAAAAGAGCAAATGGTCATCATCAGTGATAAATAAGTCGGCGCATTGTCCACCACTCCAGGCAACTAGTAGTACATGTCCATCTGTATCGCAATCACAAAGATTTTTTCCGTCTAAATAATTTAAGGCCATTACCACCTCCAGACTTTTATTTGTGTTACCTTCTATTTATTCGCGCTTACATGCCGGATATGTTCTGTTGAACCTAAAATCTCAAAGCTCTCAAGGGCGACTTTGCACCAGTGGTTTTTCTGTACAGAGCCAAAATTCCTGTCCCAGCGATGCAGTCGCTCTCCATTCTGTAGAATACACACCATCCGGTTTTCTGGTGTGCGTAAAGACTTCATCACTTTGATCAAATTATTATCGGGATAAAAATCAATCAGGGATTCACTCCCGTCATTTGATACAACAAGGATTTTTACTGTCATGACCATGTCCCAAAACATTCAGGTAATTTATCCGTAAATACTCACTCCATGCGTACTGAGTGTTTTTATCAATGTATTTTCCCTGTTCATCCTTCTCCAGACTCCAGTTACAAAAAGCACTTAATGACCTTTCAAACTCAGCGGAAATGTATCTAACGCTTATATCATCAGACATAATAAACCCTCACGTTAAAAAGATTTATTTTTTGTTGAAAATGAATTAATGATTTTTAAAGTTTTTTTACCTTTGTTCAGCATACTCCTTGAAACAGCCTCATTATGAATTCCCCTGATCTGGTCAAACTGATATGTCACATTATGCTTAGTTCTGGAGAGGCCAAGTGTTGCTCTTTCATTTCCCATTGATACTGAAAAGGCAAGATATTCACCAGAGGCGCACCAGTGCGCATAGCTGGCAACGCAGTGTTCCATCTCCAGCCCTTCCTTACACAAGCCTTCAAAGGTGACCAGTTCAGTCACACCATTATCAATAGTCTCCCAGTTAATACCTGTTCCTTTCCATTCCTTGATTACTGCTGTAGCATTTTTCCTTACTCGCTGCGTCCACTCATCAGATAATCTCCAGAAAGAAGGCCACTCTTGGTTTTTGTGAATCAATGGGTCTTCATACTCATCAAGTAGCCAGTCAATTGCATGGCACAATTGGTTCTTTTCCATTTCCCAGCGAGATGTTTGCCAGGGTTCGAGATTGCGCTCATGAAACCCGATGTTTTTAAACAAATCGTGATGATATTCAAGCCATTTTGAACAAACCCGATAAATGTCATCTTCTTTTTCAGGGTAATACCGGTTTTCCAGATAATCGATGACCCAGTAAATTACTTTTACTGGATAACATTTGATAAGTGGATGGCGTAACAATCTGGCTATAACCCTGAATGATTCATAGCGATTATTATTCAAAGCATAAACCAGTGACAAGCGGGTATGCCGTAAATGCCTGAAATATCCATAGCTGAGGTCACAGGGAAAACGGAGTTTCTCAAACAACTCTTTAGACTTTCCTGATAAAGTAAATCGTCCTGTTTTATGCTGGCATCTGAGGCGTCCAACCATAGGCCACAGCCCGCCATAATCCACACCATCAGCGATATAAATTCTTTTTGAAAAGTCCAGATAGTCTTCAAACATAGCCTGACGAACAGAATTGTAGGCTATCGAGCAATGTGAGGCTCTGGCATATTTTGTGAAAATGGATTTATCAACCATGATCCATATACTTTTACTTAGAGCTTTTGAAGCATTAAATTGGTGCTCTATACCAATAACCTTACATATCCGTCTAGATACTTTCTCTTCTATCTCTTCAAGTAACTGACTTAAGAACCCGGTCTGAACAAGAGAATGAATAACATTCTTCACCGCATGTTTAATCCAGTCTTCCATATCAAATGCAGCCCGTTTTGACCAAAACATATGCACATTACCTGGAAGTGTTTTTGTTCTGCGCCATACACCTGAGTTTTTATCGTTCAGCCTGTAGCCCCACATGCTGATTTTGGAATTTCTTTTATTTTTTTGAATACGATAAATACCGCAAATGATAATGCGAATATAATTCTCGTCTTCCTCTTTTTTTACAAGTCGAAGAACCCCTATGTTTTGGCATATTTTAAAAATATCATGCAGTGAAAGTATATTGTTGCCACATACCAGTTGATTACTCACATACACCTCTGAACCTCTTAAAGTTACTCCTCAACCGCCGCAAACTTACTTTCTGGCGGTTGAGGAGTTGGACAAGCGCAGCGCGACAGGGCTATTTATGCCGCCATACCCACGGTGGCATTGGTTGACTGTCAGCCCATAGGCCGCGCTTCTGCGTCTGTGCTTCACGTTGCATAGCCGGTAATGCCTTGTCAGTGTTGTAACGCTCATACACCCATGCAGCCCCAGAAATGACCTGTGACCGATTAACATTAATATATTTAGTTTCCACAAGCCCCAGAACCCGTCCATAGCGATCTGTCTGCGAGTACGTCACTGTGACGGTTTTACCTGCAACCAGACCTTTAAGTTGATTCGTTGACCAGCGTCCGAATGCCTGCTTTTTTTCCGGCGCATCGATGTTAGCCAGACGAACCCTGACAGACTTATTGTCCTGTAACACTTCTATGGTGTCGCCATCGAGTACGCGAATTACTTTCCCCTGAATTTCTGCTGCACACAGCGAACCGGAACAAAGAATAATGCACAATGGAATGATTTTTTGATTAAATTTCATTGACTCACCTACACCTCAGACAGTACATAGCTACTCTGTAAAAACATACCAACCTATTTTTGGCGTGAAGTCTAAAGAAACATAACATCCATTTCCGGTTGAGGGGTTATATTCAACATTGTGTACATCATCAAACAAAACATAGAGACAGCTTTTAATATACTCAAAATCAAGTCCCTGAGCTGCTTTGAAATAAACAATATCTGATGAGTGACTTGTAAATAGGTGGCATGGTATTAATGTAGACCCGTATCTTATTTTATTAATAAAGATATTAATAGAGTTGATATGATTTTTATTATCATTCACTGGAAGCACCCCTAAAAATTATCCCTGTCCTGTTAAAGAAAGATATTTTGCATAAACCTTTTTAGCATATTTCATGCGGAAAGGTGCATTAGCCCCTTTAAATCCTGCGTTATACGCTCCTACAGACTCCCAATTAACACCATTGGATGAAATATTGCTTGCAAGGATCCATGCCCCTACAAAGATATTCTGGCAGGGATTTTCGAGTAGATCGCTTCGTGTAATACCCATACCTGAAAGCTTCGGAAACCATGATGAATTGATTTGCATTAAACCTACGTCTTCACTGACAACCTTTCCACCTCGTTTATTCAGACCGATCGCTTTAGGGTCCATACCACTTTCCACTTCAGCAATCGCCATTAATAGCCTATGATCTATTTGATATCGTGTCGATGCTTCCAGGAAGCAAGTATTGAAATTATTTTGGGTAGAAGTTTTTGCAAAACTCAAAAGAGGAATAAGGATCAGACAGCTTATAGCAACCCTGAATGTAAACATAATTGATATCCTGTAAAAGTGAAATAAGCCACAGTTACCAAAGGGATTTTTTGTATCCACCGAGATATGGCAACCACGATTATAAAGTTTACCAGCATCAGGCTCGATGCATGTTCAGGTAAAATCATTAAACCGATTGAAGGAATCACATAGTAATCACCAGTGGCTATCAAGGTTTTTTTCTTTACTAAAAAGCCATACACGCTAATTAATACCGCAGGAAACAAGTATAATAAAACAGACCATAGCGCAGAGTTTAAATCTGAGTTCTGTATTGAGAGCATAGACAGGACCAGTAAAACATAAATCGCTAAATCAGGTATCCATCTGGAACTCAAATCAGTATAAGCCACCACAGCCAGAATGAAACAAAACCAGGAAAGTAGCATACTCTCTGAAAAGCTAAATATTGCCACAGGCATAATGAACATCACTATTGCCAACACTCTATACTGTCCAGGATCATCCGTTTCTTGTATGAGAACTTCACTTTGCGCAATTACATTTTGTTTTTCTTTCTTGTAAAACACAGGGAACATTAAAGTGAAGTAGTACGCTAAAACACTTAGTACTATCAGATAAAAAATCATCATTACCTCATATAGACAATGTAATCACTACCAATGAAAGAAGGTTTAGGTATTTTTCCAGAAGGTGTTTTTATCCATGAATTATCACTGAACCCCATAAATGAACTCCCCCCAGTTTTCTCTAATAATACAGAATATACTCCTTCCGTTGCTGGGCTAAACACATAACCAACACCATTTGCAACAACCATATTCACACTTTTATTTTTAGGTAGCCAATTCTGGTAATCAACTATCTCAGTCACATCACCTGATATGCCAGGATGACTACTATAGTAGTCATCAAAGGCTTTTGTTGCTGATAAAAAGTTAAACGCCATTGTTTCGTTGGTAATATTTTCAACACCCGTCCGATTTATATCGTCATTAAGATTGAAAAGAAATGCATAGGAAAACAGTGCAAACAAAATTAAAACTGGTGTGTATTTCATATTTTTACTATCCTTTTCCCATAAAGTGAGTTTCACATCAGTGGGTTAATCAAAATCACATTATCAGTCATCTTACCGAGTTGACCGGGGCCAGGTATCTTCTTACCTACTTGAGCAGCAATAGCGAGTTTTTTTAATAATTCAACAGCAGCGCTCAGCATCGCTTCACTTTTGTTAACTCCAGTAACTACAAAATCGTCAAAATCGATAAACGTGATTTGGTATCCTTCATCACTAGCTTTCCAGATTGCTGGATAGGGGGTAAAGTATGATGCTATCTTATTAACCGTTTTGACTTTGGCATCGATTTTTTTTACTAGCTGATATGCTTTTAAATGGGTATAGCGTTTTAACATTGACAGGGATTTGTGACCTGAAATAGATGCAACCTCAATCATATTTAATGTGCCCAGTTCAAAAAGCCGACTAATTGCCTCGTGCCGTAAATCATGAAAACGCAAATCTTCAATTTTAAGTAAGAGTATATTCTTTCGCCACTTTGACTTGAAGGAGTTAGAGGTAAACGAAAAAATACGTCCATGCGCCTGAGGCTTCATATACAGAAGTAATTCCCTTGCTTTCTTTGACAACGGAACGTCACGCCATGTACCGTTCTTCGTTTCGGGTAAGTGCGCTACGCCAATACTGAGATTCACGTTTTCCCAAAGCAGCCCTAAAATCTCACCTTGCCTCATTGCAGTTTCAAGTGCTAGGTGAAAAATAATATAAACCTGATGATCATTTTGCTCAAAATGTTTCGATATTTTCCTTTCCTCACTTTTAAGTAGTCGTCTTTCACGCCCCTTACCAATTTTTGGTTTACGAACCGCTGACACTGGATTATTGTTGCAAACACCCCACTCGACCTGGGCAAGTTTAAATACCGATGACAAAAATGCCAATTCTAGTCGAACAGTATTACCGGATATAGGCTTTTTAGTTTTTTCACGCACCGTACCCAAACGCTCATCTCTGTAATTTGATATATCAACAGATGTTATCTCGTGCATTAACATATTTGCTATATCATATCGGTTTATAACACTCATTCTGTATAATTCCTGTCTCCATCCTTTTTTTTCGTTTGAAACAGTATTGATATACTTTTTCATTGCAAAACTGAGCGTTACCGACTTTTTTCTGGACATCATGAAATCCCTTAACAAAAAGGGATGCACTTTAAAGCTGATTACAAAATTGTCAATCCGG
>NZ_JAOWHW010000078.1:0-211 GCF_030332425.1 Citrobacter sp. Cpo142 | reverse complement strand
GGTTGGACAGCGCTTGCTGAGCATTCCCTGCGTCGGAACACTGACAGCGAGTACTATTTCAACTGAGATTGGCGACGGGAAGCAGTACGCCAGCAGCCGTGACTTTGCGGCGGCAACAGGGCTTGTACCTCGGCAGTACAGCACGGGAGGTAGGACGACATTGCTGGGAATTAGTAAGCGAGGTAATAAAAAGATCCGAACTTTGTTGGTT
>NZ_JAOWHW010000077.1:0-278 GCF_030332425.1 Citrobacter sp. Cpo142 | reverse complement strand
CTTTAAACCGGTGTATTTCTGCCGTTATGCTACATAAGTTTGCTGTCGTGCCGTTAGGGCCCAGGCTATTCTGGCCAGCTTGTTTGCCAGAGCACAAGTGACGACAAAGTTGCTTTTCCGGCACAGTAAATCCCTGACCCAATCGGCCAATTTGCCAGACTGGTGTTCCAGTTTTTGTATGAATACCCTGGCACATTGAACCAACAAAGTTCGGATCTTTTTATTACCTCGCTTACTAATTCCCAGCAATGTCGTCCTACCTCCCGTGCTGTACTGCC
>NZ_JAOWHW010000076.1:0-344 GCF_030332425.1 Citrobacter sp. Cpo142 | reverse complement strand
AACCAGCACCTGTTTTTGGGGATTACGCCGCCATACAGCCATCAGCAGTGCGTTCAGGACAATGTCCTTTGTCATCCGGGGTTGCATTGACCAGCCGATAATTTTGCGTGAGAACAGATCAACAACCACGGCAAGATACAGCCAGCCTTCGTGGGTCCTGATGTAGGTGATGTCCGTTACCCAACGCTCATCCGGAGCATCCGGATTGAACTGTCGCTGGAGCCTGTTGGGCGACACGATACTGGCTTCGCCTTTACGTGCCCGCGGGCTCCGGTATCCGACCTGAGCCTTTATCCCGACACGTTTCATCAGTCGCCAGACTCTGTTGACTCCGCACTGTTGCC
>NZ_JAOWHW010000075.1:0-45108 GCF_030332425.1 Citrobacter sp. Cpo142 | reverse complement strand
CGGTAGTTCAGTTGGTTAGAATACCTGCCTGTCACGCAGGGGGTCGCGGGTTCGAGTCCCGTCCGTTCCGCCACTTATTAAGAGCCCTGAGCTAACGCTCAGGGCTTTTTCTTTGTCTGCAATTTAATTATTGCTGAATCCGCAAAAATCCTCTGCATTTTTCACTCTTTTTCTATAAAGAGCTGAAGCTCATAATCCTCTCAGTTAACGAACATAGTGATTAAAAAGAGGAATTCTATGACTATCCCTGCATTCGGTTTAGGTACTTTCCGCCTGAAAGACGACGTGGTTATCGCTTCTGTTAAAACGGCGCTTGAGCTAGGCTACCGTGCTGTCGACACTGCGCAAATCTATGATAATGAAGCGGCTGTTGGTCAGGCGATTGCCGAAAGCGGCGTACCGCGTAACGAGCTGTATATCACCACCAAGATTTGGATTGAAAATCTCAGCAAAGAAAAACTGATCCCAAGTCTGAAAGAAAGCCTGAAGAAGCTGCGTACAGATTATGTCGATCTGACGCTGATCCACTGGCCATCTCCAGGTGATGCGGTATCTGTTGAGGAATTCATGCAGGCGCTGCTCGAAGCAAAACAGCAGGGGCTGACTCGCGAAATTGGTATCTCAAACTTCACCATTCCGCTGATGGAAAAAGCCATTGCCGCAGTAGGTGCAGAGAACATTGCGACCAATCAGATTGAGCTGTCTCCGTATCTGCAGAGCCGTAAGGTGGTTGACTGGGCGAAAGCACACGGTATCCACATCACCTCTTACATGACGCTGGCTTACGGTAAAGCGCTGAAAGATGAAGTGATTGCGCACATTGCCGCTAAACATAACGCGACCCCGGCGCAGGTTATTCTGGCATGGGCAATGGGGGAAGGTTACTCCGTAATTCCTTCTTCTACCAAACGTGAAAACCTGGCAAGCAACCTGCTGGCGTTGGAACTGCATCTGGATGCCGAAGATAAAAAAGCGATCGCGGCACTGGACTGCAACGATCGTCTGGTCAGCCCGGAAGGCCTGGCCCCTGATTGGGATTAATTGCCTGACCCTCTGTACCCTTTAACCCTCTTTCACAGCTCCTTCGGGAGCTGTTCTTATATATTCACTTAAAAAGTCGATAAATGCCCGAATGCGCGTACTGACGGCACGATCGCTGTAATAAACTGCGCTAAAAGGCATCTCTACCGGCAGACGTTTATCTGCCAATAACTCCATCAGTTCACCCCGCGCGATCTCTTTATCTATCATATAATCTGAAAGACATGCGATGCCGTTGCCATTCAGGCAAAGCTGTTTTAGCGTTTCTCCACTGTTGGAAGAAATTCCGCACTCGACCTCATGCAGCTGTCCGTCGATACAGGCAATCGGCCAGGTATTGAGTGAAACCGGTTCGGAAAACCCCAGACACAGATGCTGGTTTAACTCCTCGACGCTCTCTGGCTTGCCAAAACGGGCAATGTAGTCCGGTGAGGCAATAATCTTACGATAGCTGGTAAATAACGGACGCGCACGTAGACTCGAGTCAGTCAGTGTACCCGCTCGTATAGCAACATCCACTTTTCGTTCAATAAGATTGATGAACGTTTCTGAGGAGACGAGAGACAGCGTCATCTCGGGATACCGCTCCCGGAACGGCTTGATTAGCGGCATCAGGAAATGCAACATCACCGGTGTTGCTGCGTCGATGCGCAGCAGGCCGCGCGGAGTATTACGCGACTCCATGATTTCCGTTTCTGCTGCAGCCATCTCTTGCAGTATCTGCTGCACCCGCCTGAAGTAGCGCTCTCCTTCTTCGGTCAGGCTTAGCTGTCGGGTCGTGCGATTAAGCAAACTGACGCCCAGTTTCATCTCCAGCTTTTTTACTGCCCGGCTGACCGCGGAATTGGCTTGTCCAAGCTGTTCTGCCGCCCGGCTAAAGCTGCCACTTTCCACTACCGCCACAAAAATCGCAAGTTCTTCAGAGGTTGCTTTCATTTTTGCACCTGACGCAAAATTATATTGAGATTTTGAATATTTTTGTCATTAAAACATCCTGGCATACTGCGTGTCATCTGATTACTGATGTTACGGAGTTATTTATGCCTCTCGCTTTATTTGCACTAACAATAAGTGCCTTCGCTATAGGCACTACTGAGTTTGTGATTGTTGGCCTGGTGCCAACCATCGCTCAACAGCTGGCGATCTCGTTACCTTCCGCTGGGATGCTGGTTTCAATCTATGCGCTGGGGGTGGCAATTGGCGCACCGGTACTGACCGCTCTGACCGGACGCCTTCCACGTAAACAGTTACTGGTTGCGCTGATGGTTCTGTTTACAGCGGGGAATTTGCTCGCATGGCAGGCACCCGGGTATATGACACTCATTGTTGCTCGTCTGCTGACTGGGCTGGCACATGGCGTATTCTTCTCGATTGGTTCTACCATCGCGACAAGTCTGGTGCCAAAAGAGAAAGCGGCTTCCGCCATTGCCATTATGTTTGGTGGCTTAACGGTGGCGCTGGTCACCGGCGTGCCGCTGGGAACATTTATCGGTCAGCACTTTGGCTGGCGTGAGACTTTCCTCGCGGTATCAATGTTAGGCGTGATTGCACTGATCAGTAGCCAGTTGTTGATCCCCGCTAACATTCCCGGTCGTGCAGCCGCCAGCATTCGCGACCAGATGAAGGTGCTGACTCATCCCCGTCTGCTGCTGATTTACGCCGTTACGGCACTGGGCTACGGCGGTGTATTCACGGCATTCACCTTCCTGGCACCGATGATGCAGGATCTGGCGGGATTCTCCCCGGCAGCAGTAAGCTGGATCTTATTGGGTTACGGTGTTTCAGTGGCTATCGGTAATATCTGGGGCGGTAAGCTGGCGGATAAACATGGTGCGGTTCCTGCGTTGAAATTCATTTTCGCCGCGCTGTTTGTTCTGCTGATGGTCTTCCAACTGACGGCCTCTACGCAGTACGCCGCGCTGGCTACCATTCTGGTGATGGGGATCTTTGCCTTTGGTAACGTACCGGGATTGCAGGTCTACGTGGTACAGAAAGCTGAGCAATTTACGCCTAATGCTGTAGATGTGGCGTCAGGGTTAAACATTGCGGCGTTTAACATTGGGATTGCACTGGGGTCAGTGATTGGCGGGCAAACGGTCGAGCATTATGGTTTAGCTCAGACGCCGTGGATTGGCGCCCTCATTGTTCTGGTAGCTTTCCTGCTGATGGGGGTCAGCGGTCGTCTTGATAAACCCGTGCGTGTTGCTCTGGGGTAAATCATTGATGTAAGCGCCCACTTACAAAACAAACTGCAATTGTTCGTTGAAAGTGAGTGCTAAAATCCCTATAACAGAAGAACCAGTCCGGCTGCGGACTGGTTGACGTTACAGAGGTTTGAAAGTCTAAAGTGCGAAAAAACACCTATGCCATGCGTTATGTTGCCGGACAACCCGCCGAGCGGATTTTACCGCCGGGGTCGTTTGCGCATATTGGCCAGGCATTACCCGCAGGCGTTCCGTTAAGCAGTGAAGACCGCATTCGCGTGCTGGTATGGAATATTTTTAAACAGCAGCGTGCAGAATGGCAGTCGGTGCTGAAGAATTTTGGCAAAGATGCGCATCTGGTATTATTACAGGAAGCGCAAACCACGCCAGAACTGGTGCAGTTTGCGACCGCTAACTATCTTGCTGCCGATCAGGTTCCTGCCTTTGTGCTGCCTCAGCATCCCTCTGGCGTCATGACGCTCTCTGCTGCTCATCCTGTTTACTGTTGTCCATTGCGCGAGCGTGAGCCTATTTTACGGCTGGCGAAATCGGCTCTGGTAACGGTGTATCCGCTGCCTGACTCTCGATTATTAATGGTGGTGAATATCCACGCGGTTAACTTTAGCCTCGGCGTCGATGTTTATAGTAAGCAGTTACTTCCCATTGGCGATCAGATTGCTCATCACAGCGGCCCGGTTATTATGGCTGGCGATTTCAATGCCTGGAGCCGTCGACGGATGAATGCGCTATACCGCTTTGCGCGTGAAATGTCGCTGCGCCAGGTACGTTTTACTGACGATCAGCGCCGACGCGCGTTTGGTCGCCCTCTCGATTTTGTGTTCTATCGTGGTCTGAACGTGAGTGAAGCCTCTGTGCTGGTCACCCGTGCATCCGATCACAACCCGCTACTCGTTGAATTCAGTCCCGGCAAACCTGAACAATAACGGTGTGTCAGGTCTGCCGTAGGGCAGGCCTGTGATGGTTGCCCTTCCTATTTCACAACAACCGAAGGACAACACAATGACAACACGCTCTCACCATGACAACGTCGAAAAACAGTTTGGCTCTCAGGCTAATGCCTATTTAACCAGTGCGGTGCACGCCTCTGGCCGTGACTTGCAGCGTCTGAGGGAAAGGTTATCGGCATTTCCGCAGGCCCGTGTGTTGGATATGGGATGTGGAGCGGGGCATGCCAGCTTTGTAGCCGCGCAACACGTAAAGCAGGTTGTGGCTTATGATTTATCGTCGCAGATGCTTGAGGTGGTCGCTGAGGCGGCAAAAGACAGAGGCCTGGAGAATGTCGCCACACGCCAGGGTTATGCCGAAAGTCTGCCATTTGAAGATAGCGAATTTGACGTGGTAATTAGCCGCTATTCTGCGCACCACTGGCATGATGTCGGACGCGCGCTGCGGGAAGTGAACCGCGTTCTGAAGCCCGGTGGTGTATTGATTGTGATGGATGTGATGTCGCCAGGCCACCCAGTACGTGATATCTGGTTGCAAACCGTGGAGGCGTTACGCGATACCTCACACGTACGCAACTATTCCAGCGGAGAGTGGTTGTCGTTAATCAATGACGCCAATCTGATTGCCGATACCTTGTTAACCGATCGTCTGGTGCTGGAATTCAGTTCGTGGGTGGCGCGGATGCGCACGCCTGCAGCGTTGATCGACGCGATTCGTGCATACCAACAAAGTGCTTCTGCACAAGTGAAAGACTACTTTGCGTTACAGGAAGATGGCTCGTTTACCAGCGACACGATAATGGTTGAGGCACATAAAGCGGGATAAATAAAAAAGGCACTGGGGGGAAACCAGTGCCTTCATTTCTACAATGCTATCAGGAGTCCGGCATGCCGTTGTTTTTTACAAACAACGTTAGCTGATCGCCTGGCTGTAGATTGTTCGTATCGCTGTTCCAGCGCATCACATCCTTGATGTTAACCCCGTGACGTTTGGCAATGCTCGAGAGCGAGTCGCCTTTACGTACACGATAGGTGATGCTATCGCTGTTGTTCGCCAGACGCTGTGCGCTGGTACCTGCGCCCACCGTCAGATTCTGGCCCACTTTCAGCGACGACCCGCGCAGATTATTCCACTGCTTAAGGTCATTGACGCTCACGCCAAGACGTGAAGCGACGCCAGAAAGCGTATCGCCAGAGCGAACTTTGTAGCTACGACTGTTCAGCGGCGTGTTATCCGCGACCAGCGTTGACTGCACGGCTGCAATTTCGCCTGAAGCCAGAGACTCACGCAGCTTCTCTGCATGCTTCTTTGGAACCATTACATATTGCGGGCCGCTGGCACCCAACGTGGAGCCTTTCACGCCTGCATTGAAGGTCTTCAGCTTGCTGACGGAAATACCCGCCATATCGGCAACCTGAGCCATCTCAACCGGGCTACTTAGGCGAACACGTGCCAACGCGCGGCTTTCGTCTGTTGTTGGCAGACGCACGCCATAGCGTTTGCTGTTTTTGAGTATATCGCTCAATGCCAGCATTTTGGGCACGTATAGCTTCGTTTCCTGAGGCAATGGTAACGACCAGAAGTCAGTGGGTTTACCACGAGCTTTGTTCGTTTTGATTGCCTTCATGACACGACCTTCACCGCTATTATAAGCAGCAACGGTCAGCAGCCAGTCGCCATCAAACATCTTGTTCAGACGCTGCATCATGTCCAGCGCGGCGGTGGTGGAAGCCACAACGTCGCGACGTGCATCATAACTGCGGGTCTGTTTTAAACCATAATTGCGCCCCGTGCTCGGAATGATCTGCCAAATACCTGCGGCATTGGCGCCAGACGTTGCGTGAGGATCAAAAGCGCTCTCCACTATGGGTAGTAGTACCAGTTCCATTGGCATGTTACGTTTCTTAACCTGCCCGGCTATCCAGTACATATACGGCTCTGCCCGTAAAGTTACATCGTGGAGATAGCTCTTATTACGTAAATACTTCTGTTTCTGTTCGCGAATCCGGTTGTTTTCCGGAATTCCCATCTTTAGCTCGTCACCAATGAAAGCCCACAAATCTTGATCAGCAGCGATAGATGTTCCGTCGTCCATCCATCGCGCCTGACTTGTAAACTTTCCTGCTTCCCCTTGACCAGCTGCAGAAAGGCTCTGTGCGTGTTGTTGGACGTTACCAGTATTCTGGCACCCAACAAGCAGGACAGAGGCGAGTAATATCGCTTTTGCCTTCATGTGTGTGTCAATAGTTGCTTAAAAGACGACCGATCATAACGGCGAAGTTTTCAAAAGGCAACCCGGAATTGTCAGAACGTATCTTTCTTTGACCTTAACCAGGCAAAACGCTCTTCAGGTTGTTGCAATATTGTTTCTTTGTTTATTTCATTAATTAAATCAATATCTTCTGTTCTCAAAAAAAGATTATTTCGCCGCTCATTTTTCAGAATTACGGGTAGTGTCATTTGTTTTTTTACGCGTAACTCATTAACTTTACGATAATATTCATTTATGAACGAATCGTGCGGGAGAATGCTTAAGGCAAACTTCATGTTTGCTAATGTGTACTCATGTGCACAACAAATTAATGTATCGTCAGGAAGTTCGTTTATTTTTTTAAGTGATTGATACATTTGAGTTGCTGTGCCTTCGAAAAGTCGACCACAACCGCCAGAAAAGAGCGTGTCACCACAAAATAAGTAAGGATGGCTAAAGTAACAGATATGTCCTAAAGTGTGACCCGGAGTAGCAATTACCCTAAATTCATGCCCCAAAACGAGTGCAATATCGCCATCTTCGACTATGTGTGTCGTTCCCTTATCTTGCGTTTCAGCCGGTCCGTATACCACTATTTGTGGGTAATGTTGCAGGAGTTCTTTCACACCGCCCACGTGATCCTGATGATGGTGGGTTAGCAGGATGGCTTCCGGCACCCAGTTATGCTCTGCAATGGCTTTCAAAACAGGAGCCGCCTCACCCGGGTCCACAATCAGACAATGCTGGTCATTATTTGACAGGACCCAGATGTAATTGTCCTGAAATGCAGGAATACTGTTAAGATTCATATATTACCTCTCAATGCGTAACGGAAGGTTGTGATGAAACCGGCAAGGATCCCTCAAACTGTCGTAGCGCCCGTTAGCTGGGATGATTTGCCCTGGGGCGAACACTATCGTGAGGCGCTGGAGCATCAGCTTAACCCGTGGTTTGCAAAAATGTACGGTTTTCATCTGCTTAAGGTTGGTAATTTAAGCGCAGAAATCGATTCTGAAGCGTGCGCGGTTTCTCATCAGGTAAATGTTTCTTTGCAGGGATCTCCCATGCAGGTGACGGCCGATCCTTTGCATCTTCCCTTTGCCGATAAGTCCGTGGATGTCTGTTTATTGGCCCATACGTTACCGTGGTGCTCTGATCCGCATCGCCTACTGCGTGAAGCCGATCGCGTGTTGATTGATGACGGCTGGTTGATTCTGAGCGGCTTTAACCCGGTAAGCTTGATGGGATTGCGTAAACTGATACCCGTATTGCGCAAGACATCGCCCTATAACAGTCGGATGTTTACCCTCATGCGTCAACTGGACTGGCTATCATTACTGAATTTTGAAGTGCTGCACTATAGTCGTTTTCATGTTCTGCCCTGGAACAAGAAGGGCGGGAAAATGTTAAGCGCCCATATCCCCGCGCTGGGCTGTTTACAGCTGGTGGTTGCGCGCAAGCGAACCATTCCGCTTACGCTCAACCCGATGAAACAAAATAAAAGCAAAACGCCTATCCGTCATGCCGTTGGCGCGACCCGGCAATACCGTAAACCGGACGCTTAAGCCTCAGCCTGATACCCAATATCATCCTGAGTCGGGCTCATGGCCGCGGTGCGCGCAAGCTCATCGCAGCGTTCGTTTTCCGGATGGCCCGCATGGCCTTTAACCCATTCCCATTTGATTTGATGCGGCCCCAGCGCGGCATCGAGACGTTTCCACAGATCGACGTTCTTTACCGGTTTTTTATCTGCTGTTTTCCAGCCGCGCTTCTTCCAGTTGTGAATCCACTGCGTAATGCCCTGGCGCACATATTGGCTGTCCGTGCTGAGTATCACTTCACACTGTTCTTTCAGGGCTTCCAGCGCAACGATTGCCGCCATCAGCTCCATGCGATTATTAGTGGTGAGGTTGTAGCCCTCGCTAAAGGTTTTTTCGCGCCCACGATAACGTAAAATCGCCCCATAACCACCAGGCCCTGGATTTCCCAGGCAAGAACCATCGGTGAAAATTTCTACCTGTTTAAGCATCTCTGGTAGACTTCCTGTTTTAGCAAATCGAAATCAAACGATAAGTCTGACATAAATGACCGTTATGAGCACTGGAATTACACGACAGATCGTCCTCGATACCGAAACTACCGGTATGAACCAGATTGGCGCCCACTATGAAGGCCACAAGATCATTGAGATCGGTGCGGTTGAAGTGGTGAACCGCCGCCTGACCGGCAATAACTTCCATGTTTACCTGAAGCCGGACCGGCTGGTGGACCCGGAAGCGTTCGGCGTACATGGAATCGCAGACGAATTCCTGCTCGATAAACCTACGTTTGCCGATGTAGCCGACGAGTTTCTCGACTACATTCGCGGCGCGGAGCTGGTCATTCATAACGCATCGTTCGATATCGGCTTTATGGATTACGAATTCGCGAAGCTCAAGCGTGATATTCCGAAGACGAATGAATTTTGCAAAATAACCGATAGCCTGGCGCTGGCGAGGAAAATGTTTCCTGGCAAGCGAAACAGCCTTGATGCGTTATGCTCGCGCTATGAGATAGACAACAGTAAACGAACTCTGCACGGCGCATTGCTCGATGCCCAGATTCTGGCCGACGTTTATCTGATGATGACCGGCGGGCAGACCACGATGGCGTTCTCAATGGAAGGCGACAGCCAGCAGCAGAATGACACGGGGATCCAGCGTATTGTGCGACAGTCCAGTAAACTACGCGTTGTTTTCGCCACTGATGAAGAGTTAGCGGCCCATGAGTCACGCCTTGACCTGGTGCAGAAGAAAGGCGGAAGTTGCCTCTGGCGGGCATAGTTTGTACGTTTACCGTATGAAAATGGCCATTCGGGTGATTTTTGCAGCAAACGATTAAAAACGTGAGAAAAAGCGTTGACGAGGCGCGAGGCAATCCGTAATATTCGCTTCGTTCCCAAGCGGAACACAACGCGGAGTGGTAGTTCAGTTGGTTAGAATACCTGCCTGTCACGCAGGGGGTCGCGGGTTCGAGTCCCGTCCATTCCGCCACTATTCAGAAAGCCTGAATCAGAAATGATTCAGGCTTTCGTCGTTTTAGCCCGCCAAAAATAATAATCTCATTATCACGCTTTATCGACCGCGCCCGAGCTTTCGGGTGGGCAACACATCAGGTCATCCTTAACCCGACGCACATCCAGAAGGCGATTAACTTGCGAAGTGATTCATCACGCAGGCGAAGCGGGGTGAAAAGTTATCGCCAATAAGTACCGTTTCCTCATTCAGGTGCTTTAGCATATACAGTTTGTCGGCACGTTCGTAAGCATCGAAGAAGAGATAGTCGACAGCGTCCGTTGCATCATCATCGGGGGATTTTTCTCGCCCATCGGGAGTGAGCATAAAAACGCCTGCGGTATGGCCGAGTGGACGGGCATAGCGAAAGAACAGTTTTCGGTTAACAGCGAACTCGCCGTCGTCACTTTTGAGTTTCCCCTGGACTGACAATGTAAGGTGTCCGGAGTTGTAGCTGGTTATCAGCATTATTCCGTGGAGTTCCTTTTTTGTATTCTGGATGTCGAGTATCGACGTGAATTCCGAGGAGCAGGAAAAACTGATTTCTTGTTTTTTCGCATTCCCGGCGATAATAAAAAAAGCGATAGCCGCTAGCCCAAAAATGGCAATCACGACTGACCATAGTAAAGGAGAGTGATCGCTTTCCTGCTTCATATCATTCCTCATGATGGCGATACTGGCTGATGCAATGGTAATAGCCGAGGTTTAGCCCGCATTCAGCGGCAAACGACCACTCAACCAGATTATGGTTGCTCGCCCAGGTATTGAGATACAGATCTTTTGGGTACGAACAGTTGGGGTTAATACCCACGGACTTGAAAATATCCAGCGCTTTTTTTTCGGTTATGGTGTCGGTGAGGGCGTTTCCTAATATATGCACACGGCATTGCTCGTAGTCGATAGTCCGCAGGATCGCCGCGTCCGTCATCGCGATTTCATTGGGTATCCATGTTAACCACGCTGTCGCCAGCACGGCGATGCCGGTAATTAACGTTGTTATCGTGACAGGCCACAGGTTTCGTTTCTTTTCCCTGGGCGTCAATGCAACATTGACTATTCTGGTGGGCGCTTGCGATTCCTCCAGTTGCTGAATATTGATACTGGCGTCGCTCATCCGAAATCCTATTCGCGGAATAGTGACGATCAGTTCTGCAGGATGGCCCGTAGACGTTATTGCTTTGCGCAGAAATGAAATGTGCTGATTGAGATTAGCATCCGTCGCTCTGGCGCCATTATGCTGGAAAACATTCTGCAGAATTTCATCGCGCGAGGATATCTCTTTACCATTTTGCAACAGATAGAGCAGTAATTGTGTTGCCACATTATTCAATGTGGCCATTTCACCAGATGCCAGGTCTTTTAGGGTATTTTTATGTGGTCTGAAAACTAAGCCATCACCAATAATTACGGATTTAATTTTGTTTATTGGTATATGAGAAATCACTGATGTCTCCTTTAAAGCAGGATATCTCGCATTCGAGTGGGGGAAGCAATAGCATAACATAATTCATTTATAAAAAATGATTGTACCATAGATCACTTTATTAATATTTATATAACAATCTCTTAATATATCTAATAGAATCCTCCAATCTCCTTCCTCTCTTTCACTATCTTATTGTCATTACTCGATTTTGATGCCCAATTTCATTTTTACAAAACATTCATAAATACATTTTGCCTGTTCTTCTGGCTAAATAAAAAAATAGTTGATAGATAAAAACTCTATAAAAACTATAAATGATAGACATTAACACTGGTATTGGCGTGTTTTTTGGCTGTTTTTTAGGTAAACGATCGCTCTACAGACAGTGTTACAACACGATTCCCTGAGTTTGATTAATACCAGATTTTTGCATTGTGTCATTTTTTCGTCGACTTAATATAAGCCCCGAAACAGCGTAAACAACTGTGGACGGTATTTCTGATGGAATACCAATGAAGTTCAAAATACGGGGTGGCTTGAGATGGATTGTTTGCAAGGAAATGCACTTCCGCCACCTGCAGATCAGGGTTTCCCTTGCATAAATTGTCTGTGGAAATAGATCGTCGGAATAACCAAAAAACAGATATAAGGTTAAGTAGTAATATGAAAATGAAAAACGTGGCTGTGGCTTGTGCGCTGATGGCGGGAATGACTTTTACTGCATCTTCTGCTTTCGCTGCAAAAAATGTTGAACCGACTAACGGTAAAATTCACTTCACTGGTTCTCTGGTTAATTCCGCATGCGGTCTGGCCCCAGAATCCAGCCCGGTGCAGGTTAATTTTGGTGAGATCCCAACTTCTCTGTTAAAAGACAACCAACGTGCTGGTGTTAAGCATGCCAAAATCGTTCTGCAGGGCTGCGATACAACTGTTGCGAAAACCGCCACAGTAACCTACACCCCGGCAACGATTGATACCGACAACAATGCGCTGGCTGCATTTACCTCGGGTACAGCAAAGGGCGCGGGCATCGGTATGATTGACAGTGGTAACCAGGACGTGAAATGGGGCGAAGCCGCATCTCAGGTCAACATTACCGATGGCGAAACCGACATTGATTTCGTTGCTTATCTGCAGGCCAACAACGCATCCGCAGCAGTAACCCCGGGTGACTTCGAATCTACCGTTAATTTCCAGATCGATTATCAGTAACGATCTGCTGCGGGCGCAATTATGCGCCTGCTTAACCCTTCCGCGAATAACTGAAAGGAAATGCGGTGATGCCTGGATGGCGTATTTTACTGCTTTTTATCTTCATATCGCCTGCATGGGTTTTGGCTGACACCCATCGTCTTGTCAGTACGCCCGGCAAAATGCGCATGCGGGGAAATATTATTGAGGCTGCCTGTTATGTCGATCCACACGACCGGTCGCTGCTGGTTGAATTTGATGACCTCTCAGCCAGAGATATTTCCGGAAAACCTGAAAAAGTATCTGCGCATGATTTCAGCATTCATTTGCTGGGATGTTCATTAGGGGATTCTCAACACCCCGGGAATCTGTTCCAACGCGCCAATATTACCTTTTCCGGCGCACCGGATAGTGACAATCCTGATTATCTGAGCGTGCAATCGGAAACTGAAAATTTAGCGATAGAAATATATGACGGCAGAGGCAAGCAAATTCATTTGGGTGAGCCATCACCGGATTATGCGCTTAACCCAGGGAAAAACACGCTCAATTTTACGGCTTATTTGATCTCCCGCGACGGAAGAATGACGTCTGGTGAATTTACTGCAGTCACGCATTTTGTTGTGAATTATCTCTGAGCTGCACAGCAATTCGGGTATCTGAAGGTTTGCGAACGAAAATGATCACGCTGAAAACAGATAAAAAACGTCTGGCGCTTTTAATTGCTCTGGTCTGTGCCTCTTCATGGGCTGAAGCGGATGAGTCTATTGAATTTAATACTGACGTCCTGGATGCCAGTGACAGACAAAATGTCGATTTACAGCGTTTTTCCGAAGGCAACTTTGTGACTCCCGGAGAATATCTACTGGATGTTCGTATTAACAGCCAGGAGATCCCTCAGCAGTCGATCCGTTATATCGTTGATCCTGCCAACGCGCATAAATCCATGGCGTGCCTGACGCCGCAACAGCTCGAATTACTGGCGCTCAAAGAAGAGGCGCTGACCTATATTCATCCGATTAGCGCGACCTGCTATGACATTTCCCGCCTGCCGGGTGTGGTGCTGAATAATAGCGCAGGCGTACTGGACATTACCGTGCCACAGGCATGGATGAAATATACCGATCCAGACTGGACGCCGCCGGAGCGCTGGGATAACGGCGTCGCGGGACTGATTTTCGACTACAGCGTTTCGGGCCAGGCCACACATTACGAACAAGGTGGCGATCATTACCGCTCACTGTCTGGTTATGGACAGACGGGCTTTAACCTCGGCGCGTGGCGCTTTCGTGGCCAGTATCAGGCCAATTATGCTTCGGATGAAAATCGTGGGCGTATCGACTGGGATCAGATCTATGCCTATCGCCCGTTACCGATGCAGGCTGCAAAACTGACGGTCGGTGAAATATATCTGAATTCCCAGGTGTTTGATTCAGTGCGATTTACGGGGGCTAACCTCGCCAGCGACGAGCGCATGCTACCACCGAATTTGCAGGGCTACGCGCCCGAAGTGCACGGCATCGCCCGCAGTAATGCGAAGGTCACCGTCAGTCAGCAGGGGCGTGTTATCTATCAAACCACTGTTCCAGCGGGGCCATTTAATATTCAGGATCTACATGGCTCGGTACGCGGCACGCTGGATGTTCGCGTCGAAGAGCAGGATGGCAGCGTACAAACCTTTCAGGTCAATACGGCCGATATCCCTTACCTGACGCGCCCGGGCTATGTTCGTTACAACGCCGCTGTCGGTAAGCCATCGCGTTATAACCACGACGTCCAGGGACCTGCATTTTATAGCGGTGATTTTTCATGGGGGGTCAGCAATGCGTGGTCACTGTACGGTGGCGCGTTGCTCACTGGCAATCGCTATAACGCCTGGTCGATGGGGATTGGGCGGGATTTGAGCTGGTTGGGCGCGCTGTCGGCTGACGCGACGCAATCCGTGAGCCGGGTGAAGCATCAGGCTGAACAAAAAGGGGTGTCCTTTAAGCTCAGCTATGCCAAAACCTTTGATGAATACAACAGCGCCATCACCTTTGCCGGTTACCGTTTTTCACAGCGTAACTTCCGCACCTTCTCGCAGTTCCTCGACGAGCAGTATGAAAATAACAACAGCGCCGGTAACGAAAAAGAGATGTACACCATCACCGGTAACAAGACCTTTTTTGCCGACGACCCGCAATTAGCGACCACGCTGTACCTGACCTATACCCACCAGAATTACTGGGATCGTGGCTCTCAGGATCGTTACGGGGTGTCGATGGGGCACAGCTTTTCGTTCGCAGGCATTCAGGGGATCAGCGCTAACCTTGCTGCTTACCGCTCTGAGTATCAGGGCAAACGGGACGACAGCCTTTCGCTGTCCATTTCGGTGCCATGGAGCGATGGCCGCTCAATGGATTATGAAGTGCAAAACAGCGGCAGCCAGACCAGTCAGATGGTTTCGTATTCCGATAACCGCGACCGTAACAATCCATGGCGACTGCGCGCAGGGGTTTCCGGTGAAGGGCACACCGCGTTTGATGGCTACTACAAGCATCGCAGCATGATGGCGGAACTGGAATCTAACGTCAGCTGGCAGCAATCACGCTATTTCTCCGTTGGTGGCACGATGCGCGGCGGCTTTACCGCAACGCGTCATGGCGCGGCGCTAC
Source organism: Citrobacter sp. Cpo142 (assembly GCF_030332425.1). NCBI lineage: Bacteria > Pseudomonadati > Pseudomonadota > Gammaproteobacteria > Enterobacterales > Enterobacteriaceae > Citrobacter > Citrobacter sp. Cpo142. Next base: position 30,322 of record NZ_JAOWHW010000075.1, on the reverse strand, counting down.
ACAACAGCCAGGCGTCGATGAATACCGCCAGGGTGATGGTTGATACCGACGGTGTGGCGAATGTACCGCTGAACGGCGAACAGGCGCACTCAAACCGCTTCGGTATTGCCGTCGTACCGGACGTCGTCAGCTATCACAGCTTTGATACCCGTATCGATGTGGACGCAATGGACGAGGACATTTCCGCGACCAAAGCCATTGTCACCAACACCCTGACGGAAGGCGCGATTGGTTATCAGCGCTTCGCCGTGGCGCAGGGGCAAAAAATGATGGCGCTGCTGCGCCTGAAAGATGGTTCGGTACCGCCGTTTGGTGCCGAAGTGTTTAACGCCAACGGTGTTAGCGTCGCCATGGTGATGGAAAACGGCATGGCCTGGATTGCGGGTGTGAATCCAGCCGAGCGTCTTTCTGTTGCCTGGGGCGGTCGCGCGCAGTGTCACTTACAGGTGCCTCAACAAATCAACCCGGAAGGTAACGTGCTGTTGCCTTGTGAATAATATCAATAACCTGAATGAATTTTGTCATGAAAAATCAAGCATTTTACTCCGTGCAGCGTTGGCTCAAACCCGTGGTCTGCGGTCTGCTTTTTATTGCAGAGATCAACGCCTCATGGGCGGGTATTGCACTTGACCGTACCCGTCTGATCATCACCGGTGATGCGCGATCTGTCAGCGCGAACTTAACCAACACCAGTCCAAGCATTCCGTTTCTGGCTCAGTCGTGGGTGGAAGACGCCAATGGAACAAAAATTACCTCGCCGTTGATGGTTTTACCGCCGCTGCAGCGGATTAACGGCGGGCAAAAGGGCATTGCGCGTGTGACAAAAACCAGCGGTATTAACGCTCTGCCGCAGGATCGCGAAAGTCTGTTCTACCTGAATGTGCGTGAAATTCCGCCCAAGCCGGATAAGCCGAACGTGCTGCAACTGGCGATGCAGTCACGCATCAAACTGTTCTACCGTCCGACCGCCATCGTGCCGGAAACACCGGGCGCCGTGTGGCAAAACCAACTGGTCTTTCATAAGCAGGGGCAGCGCTGGAGTGTGGATAACCCTACGCCGTACTTCGTTACCTTAATCGGTTTAAGCCGCAAGCCTGAAGCGCAGGGCGGCGACAGGCTGACTGACTTCCCTGGGATTATGGTTTCACCAAAGTCCTCTCTCGATTTCAGCGTGGCCGACGGCAGCGTTAGCCAGTTCAGCATGATGTATGTGAACGATTTTGGCGGTCATCCCGAATTGAAATTCAGCTGCACAGGCAATGTGTGTAAAGCATTGCCGATGGAGCAACAGCCCCGGTAACAGGATTCGTAAATGAAAAAGATGCTTTGCGCTCTGCTGATGGCGGGCATGGCCTGCTCGGTTCAGGCCACAAGCGGTCGCCAGGATATGAGCAATGTGTCCGGCGAGTATGGCAACGTCCGCTTTCATGGGCGAGTGTTCGTTTCGCCGTGCGTGCTGGATATGGCCTCCCGCGATCAGACTATCGATCTTGGTGATATTTCCGCCAGCCGTTTTCGCCAGGGCGGCGATCGCAGCGATCCGGTATTGGTCACGCTGTATCTGAACGGCTGTTTAAAGGGCTCCGGTCATACCTTAAGGGATTTCCCCGGGCAGACCAGTGAGATGCCGGAGCTGGCGCATAGCACGGTGGAACGTGGCGTTTCGATGACCCTAATGGCTGAAGGCGCGCCGGAAAACAGCGATTTGGGGCGCATTCGCGGCGATGTGCGTGGTGCAGGCATTCGGCTACTGACCGAACGCAACCAGTTGATCCACCTGAACCAACCGCAACGCATGTGGATCCTCAAACCGGGCGATAACGCCATTCATTTTCTTGCCGCGCTGGAATCTTTTGGGAGAGAGGTGACCGCCGGAGAATTTAACGGTCTGGTCAGACTCAAGCTGGAGTATCTATGAGCGTATTACGTAAAACGCTGTTGTGGGTGGTGCTGGCAGGCTGTCCGATAGCCGGGCAGGCATTTACACAGGGAGAAGGTGAGCCGGAAGGTGGGTCGCCGCATCAGTACGATATTGAACTGAGCTCGCTGGATGTCAGCAAAAACCACGTGGGTGGCAGAACGGAGCCGTTCCCATGGAATCTGGGTGGCTGGTATGTGGTGAATTTCTATTGCGAACAGGCTGACATCTCCCGAGCACCAATTTACTACACCACCACAACCACGATGCCGCCTTCAAATCAGGGGGCGAACCGTTTTCGGCTAAACGAGTATCTGGATGTGGAAGTTCAGGTGTGGGTTGCCGGGGGCTATAAAAAATATGTGCAGGCGCCTTTTACCAACGTTTCAAACCGCAACAGCAACAACAGCTGTAAAAAGCGTAAGGGCTACACGCGAGCGACTAACGTTGAAAGTGGTTCAAAAGGGAAAGTGACGTTTATTGTCACTAAACCCATTATCAATGGCATCAATATCACTTCCCAGTCGCTGGTGGAGGTGGCCGGGCGCATGGGAAGCGCGGGACCTACGCCAACCACGGCGATTTCTCGCGTGGTGATTAAATCCGGGCTGATTACCGTCCCGGACAAATGCACCTTCAACCGGGGAGACAAAATCAGCATTGAGTTTGGCGATTTGCCTGGATCCGCTGCCCGGCTCAACGGCACTAACTACAGCAAGTCAGTCCCTATACATGTGGTCTGTGAAGGCGGGAGTTTCGATCAGGGCGCGCTGAACATTAATCTTGGTATACAAACGACCACGGCGTCAGGTACGGCGGGGTTTAACGGTAATCTCCTTGGCACGCTGAGCGGCGGACAAAAGCGCGACGATCTCGGCATTATGCTTAAAGACGAAAGTGGTGGCACCGTCGTGCCTAATCAATTCTACAACGTGAAGGGGTTTTACCAGAATCAGGGCGACTGGAATCTCACCGCTGCGCCGGTGGCAAAGCCGGGCGTGGGAAGCGTGAAGGAAGGTGAATTTGAAGCCTCTGCTACCGTTGTCGCGCAGTTTCAGTAGGGGGATGTCATGAGATTCTCGGCGTTATTCGCGACCAGTATGTTACTGCTAGGTGGCATGGCGCAGGCCGACACCAAACTGGTCGGCGGCGACATGTATTTTCACGGCACCATCAGAGCGCTGGCCTGCAGCCTTGCACCGGGAGGCGACAAAATCGAGGTCGATTTCAAGCAAATCGCGACACAGGATCTCTATCTCTCGGGGCGCAGTAAGCCGGAAAAATTCAGCATCCAGTTACGCGACTGCAACCCTGAGGTTTTCCGTGGGATCTCGGTTACCTTCAGCGGTCGTGAGGATGCGGAGCTGACCGATCATCTGGCGCTGGATAGCAGTGAACAAGGCGGCGCGTCAGGGATCGGGATTGGGATGAGCGAAGAGGACGGTACGGCAATCCGCCTTGATGAGAGCACGTCAGTCAAAGAGATAACAGAAGGTTCGATGACGCTGAATTTCTTGGCGTGGGTCGCAGCGGAGCCATCGGCGATAAAAAATCAGTCTCTCGAATACGGTCCGTTCAGCGCCAGCGGGACCTGGACGTTGAACTACCAGTAGCATGATGAACGTACTGAATCGCATTGCGCCGCTGCCTGCGCAGAAATTATTGCTCAGTATTAGTCTGTTTTTTTGGTGTGGGGCCATGCATCTCTACTGGCCGAACAACGGCGGCAGCGGTCTGTCGTTGCCGCTTAATATTACGAGCTGGATCTACGCTGTTGTACTGGCTGCAAGCGTATTGATGCTGGTGCCTCGTCAACGCTGGCGCATCACTGTGCCCGCTGCGGGTTTTACAGTCGGGGCGTTCATCCTGACGTTGCTTTGCCTGCTAACGCCTGATGTCTGGCAGGCCGAGGCACTGCTGGTGGCGGGGGCGTTACTGGGCGGTGTGAGCGTCTATCTGGTCACATTACAAATTCCGCTCACGGCAAACACCCTGACGGCACTGCTGGCTCTGCTATGGGGAGCGTGCGTGATTGAATGTCTGGCGTTTGTCTATCAGTACTGGCATTTGCCGGGCGTTGATTACTGGGAGTTTGCCTGGCGGCGCGGTACGCGACCCTACGGGATATTTCAGCAGGTCAACCTGATGGCCAGCTTCACGGCATGCGGTGTGCTGCTGTCAGCGCCGCTCTTTTTACGTCTGCACCGCGGGTATCGAATTGCCATTGGAATAGGCCTGGTAATGATGGGATTTGTACTGCATGAATCTCAGTCGCAAACCGGCTACTTGTCTCTGGTAGTCGGTGAAGTGCTGCTGCTGGCGGTTTTCCCGGCGCAACGGCGCACGCTACTGCTGCTTCTACTGCCGCTGGCGTTAGGCGTGGTGATAGGGGCAACGGCCCGCCATTTTTTGTCTGTGGTCACGGTCGATCATCTGACGACTTCTCAAGTGCGCTGGACGGTGTTGAAAACGTCGCTGGCATTATTTGTCGAACGCCCGTGGATGGGGTGGGGCGTGGGCAGTTTTGCTGCCGTGTTTCTCGAACGCGCGGGGCCATTGGGGCTGGGCAGCATTTCGCATCCGCACAACGAACTGGTGCTGTGGCTGGTGGAGGGCGGTCTGGTTGGGCTTGCGGGGGTACTCTGTTTTATAGCGGGTGGTTTCTGGCTCTGGCTGCACGGTAATTGCTGGCGTCGCGCCTGCCTGGTGGCGGCACTGCCGGTGGTTATTCATATGTTGACGGAATACCCCGTCAGGCAGTCAACGCCACACTGGCTGCTGTTGATCCTGTTGCTTCGATGTGCAGACAGCGCGCGAACGGGAATACGCCTGGTGCTTACGTCAACGTCGCTGATTCGCGCGGCAGGGTTTATCTCGTTACTGACCGTCGCGCCATTGCTGCTTCTCACGCTGCACACGCAACAGCAATTGACGCTGGCGGAGAGGCAGTCAACGCAGTGGCGTCTTGCCGAACCGCTCCCTGTCGGAGGCTGGCTTCTTACCAGTCGCTATCGGTTTGATGTCCAGATGGGGTATCTGCAACGGTATCAGCGTACCCGGGACGCACGTTGGCTGGAAGCGGTTCGCCGCTGGGCGCCTGATTATGTGCGCGTTCACCCAGACCCTAATGTCTCCTTCACGCAAATCTTACTAGCGTTGCACCAGCGCGACCTGGTCGAGGCGCATCGTTTGGCGACGCGCTTTTGCCTGATATACCCAAACGATCGCCGTATCCCGTGGCTGCAGGATGCACGACGTCCTTTTAATAAAATAATGGAATGATATGAACAGATTCAGTGAACAGGCCCGTTATGTGCCAGAACTTCCCCGCAACGCCGAATTGCTGCGGATCACCGGGATCCGTTTGCAGCGCATTCATTTTTTTGATGACGCATCGCTGGATGTTTGTGAGGTGTTAAGCCAGGTACGCACACCGCTCCCACTGGATCTGTTTTTCAAGCACCTTTCCATCACGGCAAAACAGCAGCTTTTTCTATGGCAAATGCAGCGGGTGCTGGCCCTCTCGGGAAGCTATTCGCTGAATTTATCCGTCAGGATGCTGACCAGTCTGTCATGGATCACGCGTCTCACAAAGCAGGGGCATCAGGGGAGGATTGTTATTGAGATTCAGGATCCGGGCTCCATGATGCGCCTGGATAAGGCAGAGCAGCAGGCCGTATGCATTGCCGTAAAAACGCTGGTGCGTAACGGGTTTCGCGTGTGGCTGGATGATGTTTCGCCTGAGCTATTTTTTGTCTGGCGGCTGTCGGGCATCCGTTTCGATGCCATCAAAATTGAAAGTGGAATGTTTCATCAGTTCAGAACATCGGAGTGGCAGTTGAGGGTTCTGGTCAATCAATTTCGTGGGCTGGGTGAACGGGTTGTCATTGAGGGGGTAGAAACACCACAGGATTATGCCATTTGCCGTATGAGCGGCGCAGATGCTGTACAGGGCTTTCTGTTTGAGCAGGAAATTTTACCGAAAAGCCTGAATCATTGCTGACTCAGGCTCTGAAAATTACTCGCTCAGCGTCTGTGCGATATCTTTTTGCACCTGCTGGCGCTGTTCTGGGGTCAGCACTTTGTTCAGGTCAAAATAGTATTTTACGCGATAATAACGCGCCTGCTGTTCGATGTTGCTGAACGCAGAAAGCTGTTTCTGAACGGCAGCTTCATCCCATTTCCCGGACTTGATGACGTCAATCAACGCGCCGTCTTTAACATCTTTCACCGAAATCTGGCTGACGTTGGTTTCAAGCTGCTGGTGCAGTTTTTTAATCTGCGCCACCTGGTCGTTGGTCAGCTTAAGATGCTGAACGACAGGGTCCTGAGCTGGAGCAGGAACATTGGATACGTTTGCTGCAAGCGTACTAAAAGAAGCGCCCGCTAAGGTAGCCGCCAGCAAAGTCATGCGTAAGAAGTTCTTCATGTCGAGATCCTGATAAGGGAATTATTAACATTGTCAGTCACTCGCTGGTTGCGAGTGATTATCCTTTGCAGAATACGATGCCCGCCGCATGTCGCCACGCGAATTTGTTTTGCGGTTGGTTACGGAGTGAAACAATCCCGCCACGGAAAACGTTGTGCAGCGGGAGTGAAGGCGATAGTTATAGCGTGAACGGGTCGGCGTCTTGCCAGGCGGGAAACTTCTCGCGATACTCGCGTAGCGCTGAGAGTGACAGTTCGGCGTCAATGCGTGTGGCCTGATGCGGCTCGGCGGTGGCAATAATCTCACCCTGCGGATTAATCACCCGGCTGTCACCGCGATAATGATGACCGTTACCGTCTGTGCCCACGCGGTTACATCCTGCTACATAAGCCTGGTTCTCAATCGCCCGTGCGGCAAGCAGAAGCTGCCAGTGCAGCGAACGCGGCGCAGGCCAATTGGCAACATACAACGCCAGGTCGTAATCGTTGCGATTGCGCGACCATACCGGAAAACGCAGGTCATAACAGACCAACGGCAGAATGCGCCAGCCGCGCCATTCAACAATAACGCGCGCGTCACCCGCATGGTAATGCTGATGCTCGTCCGCCATGCGGAACAGATGGCGCTTGTCGTAGAAATGCACATTACCTTCGGGCTCAACCAGAAAAAAGCGGTTTACCGGGCCACGTTCAGACTGGGTAGCAGCGCTGCCCGCGATCAGGGCGTTGGTCTGTTGCGCTTTGGCACGCATCCAGCTTACGACTTCTTCTTGCGGCAACGATTTATTTGCCGCTTCCATGGCAAATCCGCTGGTAAACATCTCGGGCAACACGATGACATCACGTCCGGCGACGGTTTCCAGTTGTCGGTCAAAATGGCGCAGGTTGGCCGGGCCATCCATCCAGATCAAGGGTTGTTGCAGCAGAGTAATTTTCAAACCAGGCACGATCGAGGCTCCTCGTTGAACAACATTTTGACACTGTAGCATGAGCATTAATGAAAATGTGGCAATAAAAAGCCCCGCATTAAGCGGGGCTAAACGTTGTGCGTATATCGTTATGCGGCTTCGACTTTACGCACTTTCTCTGGCAGCTTTACCGGCTGAGTCGCCAGCTCCTCGGGTTCAAAGTCATCCACGTTGATACTGCGCAGGCGGCTCGCTTCAGCTTTCACCAGAATCGCGGCTTCATCTTTATCAATCAGCCCTTTCGCCAGCGCATTGTGCGCCAGTTCGTCGAGACGGGTAAATGGCAGGTTTTTACCCAACTCTTTACAGATCCGCTGGTGGATAGGGTCGGCTGCAATCACGTCCAGCAGCGCCTCTTCCAGCAAACCAACCGGGTTATGCTCGCTTGGCGTCAGATATTGACCACGACCAATACGAGAACGAGTCGCGCTCGGAACCTGCAAAATCTTCGCAACTTTATGGTCCAGCTTGTCAGACGGAGCGTCGTAGTGGCGACCGGTCGGGAAGATAACCACGTTCAGCAAGCCCGCGACCAGACGGTTCGGGAAGTTTTTCAGCAGATCGTCCATCGCCTGTTCCGCTTTGTACAACGCATCCTGTACGCCCCAGTGAACCAACGGCAGGTCTGCTTCATTACGGCCTTCATCGTCATAACGTTTCAGTACCGCGGAGGCCAGATACAGCTGACTTAACACATCGCCCAGACGCGCGGAGATACGTTCACGACGCTTCAGACTGCCACCCAGTACGGCCATGGACACATCTGAAAGCAATGCCAGGTTGGCGCTCAAGCGGTTCAGGTGCTGGTAGTAACGTTTGGTCGCATCGCCGGTTGGCGTGCTGCTGGTTAAGCCACGTGTCAGACCAAGCCAGAAGCTGCGTACTTTGTTACTGCCAACGTGACCGATGTGTTTGAACAGCAGCTTGTCGAACGCATTCACATCGTTACTCTGTGCCGCAGCCATCTCTTCCAGAACATACGGATGGCAGCGAATCGCACCCTGACCGAAGATCATCATGCTACGGGTCAGAATGTTGGCACCTTCTACGGTAATGGCGATTGGCGCACCTTGATAAGCGCGGGCGAGGAAGTTGCTTTCGCCAAGCATAATGCCTTTACCGCCAGTGATATCCATCGCATCAATGATTGACTGCTGCCCGCGGTGGGTACAGTGATATTTCACGATAGCCGACAGCACCGCCGGTTTTTCACCCAGCATAATGCCGTAGGTAATCAGTGATGCCGCAGCGTCCATCACGTAGGCGTTACCGGCAATACGTGCCAACGGTTCTTCAATACCTTCCATCTTACCGATGGAGATTTTGAACTGGCGACGAATGTGTGCATAAGCGCCGGTGGCCATCGCGACCGATTTCACGCCGCCCGTCGAGTTAGACGGCAGGGTAATACCACGTCCCACAGACAGACATTCCACCAGCATGCGCCAGCCCTGACCGGCCATTTTCGGACCACCGATGATGTAATCAATCGGTACAAACACATCTTTACCGAGGGTCGGACCGTTCTGGAACGGCACGTTCAGCGGGAAGTGACGACGCCCAATTTGTACACCTGGCGTTGAGGTTGGGATCAGCGCACAGGTAATGCCGAGATCTTCTTCACCACCCAGCAGTTTTTCCGGGTCGGAGAGTTTAAATGCAAGACCCAGTACCGTCGCGATAGGCGCCAGCGTGATATAACGTTTGTTCCAGGTCAGGCGCATACCCAGCACCTGCTGGCCCTGCCAGTCGCCCATACAAACCACCCCGGTATCAGGGATGGCGCCTGCGTCGGAGCCTGCTTCTGGGCTGGTCAGAGCAAAGCATGGGATCTCCTGACCGCGAGCCAGGCGCGGCAGGTAATGATTTTTCTGCTCTTCGGTGCCGTAATGTTGCAGCAGCTCGCCTGGGCCTAATGAGTTAGGCACGCCAACGGTGATCGCCAGGATCCCGGAAACGCCGGAGAGTTTCTGCAGAACGCGAGCCTGAGCATAGGCTGAGAATTCCAGCCCGCCGTACTCTTTCTTAATGATCATCGCGAAGAAGCGGTGTTCTTTCAGATATGCCCACAGTTCCGGCGGCAGATCCGCGAGTTCGTGAGTGATCTGGAAGTCGTTCGCCATGCGGCACGCTTCTTCCACTGGACCATCAATAAACGCTTGTTCTTCAGCGGTCAGATGCGGCTGAGGATAGTTATGCAGTTTTTTCCAGTCAGGCTTGCCCTGGAACAGGTCACCTTCCCACCAGGTCGTACCGGCATCAATCGCTTCTTTCTCAGTACGCGACATCGGCGGCATGACTTTACGGAAACCGCGGAACACCGGCGCAGAGATCATAGATTTGCGCATCGGCGTAAAGTTAAACGGTACGAGAATAATGGCCAGAGGAACCAGCAGCCAGACTGACCACAGGCCAGCCACGCCAAGCGCAGCCGTCCAGGCGAGCAAAATTAAGCTGCTGAGGAATAAGCTCACGCGGTGATAAAACAGAACGCTGAGCAGAACAACCGTAGCGATAATACTCAAAATCATCATAACGAAAAGCTCCCTTGCTTGTAGGAGGTCTGACCACTTGTGATGATATGTTTGTAGTGGATGTAAATTCTTTTAGCAATGTGTTTACAAAATAATTACAACAAAGCTCACATTGTTGCTGTTTTAACCGGCACAAAAAATCAAAAGCGACAGCCATTCCTGTGGCTTGTACTTCTCGCTGGTAGCGCTATCCGGTACACTGCGTCTTGTCATTTACATTCATGCTGAAGGATATCCTCATGTACCAGGATCTTATTCGTAACGAACTGAGCGAAGCGGCGGAAACGCTGGCTAATTTTCTTAAAGATGACGCCAATATTCACGCCATTCAGCGCGCGGCGGTTCTGTTGGCAGACAGCTTTAAAGCGGGCGGTAAGGTGCTTTCTTGCGGTAACGGCGGTTCCCATTGCGACGCGATGCACTTTGCTGAAGAGCTGACCGGACGCTATCGTGAAAACCGTCCTGGTTACCCTGCTATCGCAATCTCTGACGTTAGCCATATCTCCTGCGTCAGCAACGATTTTGGTTACGATTATGTGTTCTCTCGCTACGTAGAAGCCGTGGGTCGTGAAGGTGATGTCCTGTTAGGCATTTCGACTTCGGGTAATTCCGGTAACGTAATTAAAGCGATTGCCGCAGCGCGTGACAAAGGGATGAAAGTGATCACCCTGACCGGTAAAGATGGCGGAAAAATGGCGGGCAGCGCGGATATCGAAATTCGTGTGCCGCACTTTGGCTACGCTGACCGTATTCAGGAAATTCATATCAAAGTGATCCATATCCTGATCCAGCTAATCGAAAAAGAGATGGTTAAATCATAAGAAGACGATTGCCGGATGGTGGCTGAAGCCTCATCCGGCCTACATGAGCGCCACGTAGGCCTGATAAGCGCAGCGCCATCAGGCAGTTCACGGTTTTAAGGTAGGTGATGTATGTGCGAACTGCTCGGGATGAGCGCAAATGTGCCAACCGATATCTGCTTTAGCTTCACCGGGCTGGTTCAGCGCGGCGGAGGGACCGGGCCGCACAAAGACGGCTGGGGTATAACGTTTTATGAAGGTAAGGGCTGCCGTACGTTTAAAGATCCGCAACCCAGCTTTAATTCGCCTATCGCCAGGCTGGTACAAGACTACCCCATCAAATCCTGTTCCGTGATTGCCCATATTCGTCAGGCGAACCGTGGCGAAGTGGCACTGGAAAATACCCATCCCTTTACCCGCGAACTGTGGGGACGCAACTGGACCTATGCTCATAATGGGCAGCTCAGTGGCTATAAATCGCTGGAAACCGGAAATTTCCGCCCGGTCGGTGAAACCGACAGCGAAAAAGCGTTCTGCTGGCTGCTCCACAAGCTGACGGAGCGTTATCCGCGCACGCCTGGCAATATGACGGCAGTGTTTAAATATATCGCGATGCTGGCAGGAGAACTGCGGGAGAAGGGCGTCTTCAACATGCTGTTGTCTGACGGACGCTATGTGATGGCCTTCTGTTCGACCAACCTGTTTTGGATCACGCGTCGTGCGCCGTTTGGCGTGGCAACATTGCTGGATCAGGACGTGGAAATCGATTTTAGCTCAGAGACCACACCCAATGATGTGGTCACCGTGATTGCCACTCAACCGTTAACCGGCAATGAAACCTGGCAAAAGATTATGCCAGGCGAGTGGGCATTATTTTGTCTCGGGGAGCGTGTAGTTTGATGCCAGTTGCGGCTGAACCACTTCGTGACTCAACGGCTTGCTGACGACGTAACGACCATCGACGACGGAGACGGTCGGTGGTTTACGTGTTTGTTCAAAGTAATCGTATCCCGGCTTTAACTGGGCCCAGAAATCTTTGTAATACGAGAACTTATGGCGCTGCATGTTGGCATCGGTCATGCGGAACGGGTAAATGCTAACCTGTACGCTGGACTGCCCGAACACCAGAGCACCGGTCACAAACTGGAAAATCTCATCAATGCCGTTGTCGGTCATTGCGTAGCAGCCGACGGAAACACAGGCACCGTGGATCATCAGGTACTTACCTTCATAACCGTGTGCGCGGTCATAGGCATTAGGGAAACCAATGTTAATCGCTTTATAGAAGCGACTATCTGGTTTCAGCTGTCCACGCTGAACGCTGTAAAACCCTTCCGGACTTTTGAAATCACCCTGACGCTGCTTCGGACCTAAGCCACCGGAATAATTACAGATCTTATAACTGTCGAGCAATTGATACTGTTCGCCCATCTTGACGTACAGATCCAAGGTTCGCTCTTCTTTGAAGATCTGGATATAAACGGGGGAGCCCATTAATTGCTGCTTATATTCTTTGCTGACAGGCGTAGTCGGGCTGCTGCTGCTCAGCAAACCGGCAAATGAAACGCACGGTAATAAAAGCATCGCAAGAAAAAATGCGATTTTACGCATACTGCTTATTCCTTGATAAAACGATCACACACGCCAGGACGGCAAAAAGAATCCCCAAATCGGATAAATCTGGATCTGGAGCGCTCACATTAGCACCAAGAGAGTTTTTCGCAAGTCTCTCGTGCGGCGTTTACACTTTAGTTTTTCTTTATACGGAAAATTGCGCTTAAAGGCAGTCAGACACTGGCGTATTTTGCTGGTTACTGCGCTTCATTGGGTCTTAATCGTGCTGGATGGATAATGGGTCAGGAACGGCTCAGCATTAGGTACAACCAGACTTCTCACAACATAAAAATACTGTATACTTAAACAGTGATGTGGGGGACAAACGATGCGTAAAATCATACATGTCGATATGGACTGCTTTTTCGCGGCGGTGGAAATGCGCGATAACCCCGCCCTGCGTGATATTCCCATTGCTATTGGCGGCAGTCGAGAACGTCGGGGGGTCATCAGCACGGCCAATTACCCGGCGCGCAAATTTGGCGTGCGTAGCGCAATGCCAACTGGAATGGCATTAAAGCTGTGTCCGCATCTCACTTTATTACCTGGTCGTTACGAGGCCTATAAAGAAGCCTCCCGCCAGATTCAGGCTATTTTCTCCCGCTATACCTCGCAGATAGAACCACTTTCGCTGGATGAAGCCTATCTGGATGTGACCGACAGCACCCACTGCCACGGCTCAGCTACGCTGATCGCTCAGGAAATCCGCCAGACAATTTTTAACGAGTTACAGTTAACCGCCTCTGCCGGAATTGCGCCGGTAAAATTTCTGGCAAAAATAGCTTCCGATCTCAACAAACCCAATGGGCAATATGTGATTACCCCTGCCGATGTTCCTGAATTTCTCAGAACATTACCGTTAGGCAAAATTCCCGGCGTTGGCAAAGTCTCCGCCGCTAAGCTGGAATCAATGGGATTACGTACCTGCGAAGATGTTCAAAAATACGACCTGGCAATGCTGCTCAAACGCTTCGGCAAGTTTGGTCGCGTGCTGTGGGAGCGCAGTCAGGGGATTGACGAACGGGACGTTAACAATGACAGGCTGCGTAAATCCGTCGGCGTGGAGCGTACGCTGGCGGAAGATATTCACGAGTGGTCGGAGTGTGAGGCGATAATAGAACGGCTCTATCCCGAACTGGAACGGCGTCTGGCAAAGGTTAAACCGGATCTGCTGATCGCTCGCCAGGGGATAAAACTCAAGTTTAATGATTTTCAGCAGACTACGCAGGAGCACGTCTGGCCGCGCTTAAATAAAGATGACTTAATTACGACAGCGCGCAAGACCTGGGACGAGCGTAGGGGAGGGCGAGGTGTCAGGCTGGTGGGATTACACGTCACGCTGCTGGATCCACAAATGGAAAGACAGCTACTGTTGGGGCTGTGACTCAGAACAATTGCCGGATGTCGGCGTAAACGCCTTATCCGGCCTACAAACCAGCGTGCAGGCCAGATGGCTACGTAACAACTTTATCCGGCCTACAAACCAGCGTGCAGGCCAGATGGCTACGTAACAACTTTATCCGGCCTACAAATCAGCATGTAGGCCAGATAAACGTAGCGTCATCCGACATTTAGCGCAGAATCTTACTTCGCCGGAATAGACTTCAGCAGTTCAGTCAGCAGCGTCCAGTAATGGCCGACGCTTTCGATATGAACCTGCTCATCCGGGGAGTGTGGACCGGTGATAGTTGGCCCGATGGAAACCATGTCCATATCTGGATACGGTTTCTTGAACAGACCACATTCCAGACCAGCGTGGATGATCTGGATATTCGGCGTTTTATTGAACAGACGCTGATAGGTTTCACGAACCAGGTGCATAACCGGAGAGTTAGCATCCGGCTGCCAGCCTGGGTATCCGCCTTTTGCCTGGGTTTTCGCGCCAGCCAGTTTACCCAGTGAATCCAGCATGCTCACCACGTAGTCTTTACCGCTGTCGATCAGGGAACGGATCAGGCAGTGAATTTCAACGTTGTCGTCAGTCATGGTGACAACACCGACGTTCAGAGAGGTCTCTACCACGCCTTTGGCGACGTCAGAGTTGCGGATTACACCGTTCGGGGTGGCGTTCAGCAGACGCACAAAGCTGTCGCGAGACTGAGCGGTCAGCGCGGCTTTGTCTTGAGTTACGGCATCCAGCAGCAGAGCCAGGTTCTTCTCTTTGGCTTCCAGTTCGTTTTTCAGGATTTCCTGATAGGTGTTGACCAGCGCTTTTAACGCATCAACTTTATCTGCAGCCACGGCGAGGGTGGCAAAGGCTTCACGCGGAATCGCGTTACGCAGCGTACCGCCGTTGAAATCAACCAGACGCAGATCCAGCTCTTCAGCGTGGCCCGCCAGGAAGCGTACCAGCAGTTTGTTCGCGTTACCGAGACCCACGTGGATTTCGCCGCCGGAGTGACCGCCTTTCAGGCCTTTTAACGTCAGCTTAAAGCTCTGGAATCCAGCCGGGATTGCTTCACGGGACAGCGGCAGGTTAGAGGTAAAGTCGATACCGCCTGCGCAACCCATGTAGATCTCACCTTCTTCTTCTGAGTCGGTGTTGATCAGGATATCTGCCTGCAGCCAGTTAGCCTGCAGACCAAACGCGCCATCCATACCCGCTTCTTCGGTCATGGTCAGCAGCACTTCCAGCGGACCGTGTACCACGCTGTCATCAGCCAGAACGGCCAGCGCAGACGCCATACCGATGCCGTTATCCGCACCCAGCGTGGTGCCACGGGCTTTCACCCATTCGCCGTCAATATAAGGCTGGATAGGATCTTTAGTGAAGTCGTGCACGGTGTCGTTGTTTTTCTGCGGGACCATATCCAGGTGCGCCTGCAGAACGACCGACTTGCGGTTTTCCATGCCTGCGGTAGCGGGTTTGCGAATCAGGATATTACCGACTTGATCGCGCTCGACGTGGAAACCTTTCTCTTGGGCCCAGCTCAGAATGTGTTCAGCGAGCTGCTCTTCATGATAGGACGGATGAGGAATAGAACAGATTTTGGCAAAAATATCCCATAGCGGTTGCGGGGATAATTGAGACAGTTCAGACACGTTGAGTCTCCTTGGCGATGTCCTACAAAACTTGCTTGCAGGCCACGGGGTTAGCAGAATTAAAAACACCACAAGTCAGGCTTGCGCGATGCGATTGAGAATACCACTTTCTCCGCTGACGGCTAGCATAAAGCATGCAAAAAGAGGCGCGGATTCCGCGAAACACTGGTTTTTAGTGCGTCAGATCTCTATAATCTCGCGCAACCTATTTCCCCCTCGAACACTTTTTAAGCCGTAGATAAACAGGCTGGGACACTTCACATGAGCGAAAAATACGTCGTCACCTGGGACATGTTGCAGATCCATGCACGTAAACTGGCAAGCCGCCTGATGCCTTCTGAACAATGGAAAGGCATTATTGCCGTTAGCCGTGGTGGTCTGGTGCCGGGCGCATTGCTGGCGCGTGAATTGGGTATTCGTCATGTCGATACCGTATGCATCTCCAGCTACGATCACGACAACCAGCGCGAACTGAAAGTGCTGAAGCGTGCCGAAGGCGACGGTGAAGGTTTCATCGTAATCGATGACCTGGTTGACACCGGTGGGACCGCCGTTGCGATCCGCGAAATGTATCCTAAAGCGCATTTCGTCACTATCTTCGCTAAGCCGGCTGGTCGCCCGCTGGTGAATGATTATGTTGTTGATATCCCTCAGGATACCTGGATTGAGCAGCCGTGGGATATGGGCGTGGTGTTCGTCCCGCCGATCTCAGGTCGCTAATCTAAAAAGTTTTCAACGCCTGGCATTTGCCGGGCGTTGTTCTTTTTGTGCTGTGTCAGGTTACACTATGCCTCAGTGAGTACTCATGGAGGCTGCAATCATGTCACAGGCTAACCTCAGCGAAGTCCTGTTTAAACCCCGCTTCAAACACCCTGAAACGTCAACACTGGTTCGTCGTTTTAATCACGGCGCGCAGCCGTCCGTACAATCTGCCCTGGATGGCAAAACCATTCCGCACTGGTATCGCATGGTGAATCGCCTGATGTGGATCTGGCGCGGCGTCGACCCGCGTGAAATCCTTGAGGTGCAGGCACGTATCGTGATGAGCGAAGCCGAGCGTACAGATAAAGAACTCTACGATACGGTTATCGGCTATCGCGGTGGGAACTGGATCTATGAGTGGGCGAAGCAGGCGATGGACTGGCAACAGAAAGCGTCTATGGAAGAGGATCCGCAAGTGAGCGGACGTCACTGGCTGCATGCGTCTACGTTGTACAACATTGCCGCTTACCCACACCTGAAAGGCGATGAGCTGGCAGAGCAGGCACAGGCTTTAGCCAATCGCGCCTATGAAGAGGCCGCACAGCGATTGCCGGGCACGCTGCGTGAGATGGAGTTTGCTGTTACCGGCGGTGCGCCGATCACCGGCTTCTTACATATGCCAAAAGGCGACGGTCCGTTCCCGACGGTGCTGATGTGCGGTGGCCTCGATTCCATGCAAACGGATTATTACAGTCTGTATGAGCGCTACTTTGCCCCGCGCGGTATTGCCATGCTGACGCTGGATATGCCGTCGGTCGGGTTCTCGTCAAAATGGAAACTGACTCAGGATTCCAGCCTGCTGCATCAGCACGTATTAAAAGCGCTGCCGAATGTTCCATGGGTGGATCACACCCGCGTGGCGGCCTTCGGTTTCCGCTTTGGTGCTAACGTGGCGGTACGGCTGGCGTATCTGGAATCATCGCGTCTGAAGGCGGTGGCCTGTCTGGGGCCAGTGGTTCATGCGCTGCTTAGCGACCCGCAGCGTCAGGCGAGCGTCCCGGAAATGTACCTTGACGTTCTGGCTAGCCGCCTGGGGATGCATGACGCCTCCGATGAAGCGCTGCGCGTTGAGCTTAATCGCTATTCATTAAAAGTGCAGGGCCTGCTGGGGCGACGCTGCCCGACGCCAATGTTGTCAGGGTTCTGGAAAAACGACCCGTTTAGCCCGGAAGAAGAGTCGCGTTTAATCACATCTTCATCTTCAGACGGTAAGCTACTGGAGATCCCCTTCAATCCGGTGTATCGCAATTTTGACAAAGGGCTGCAGGAAATAACCGGTTGGATCAATCAGAGATTGTGTTAAAAGTTTGCTAAATTTTATCGATTTGGTAAAACAGGTGCTTCACCTAAGGAGATCGTAATGACGTTACCGAGTGGGCATCCGAAAAGTAGATTGATCAAGAAATTCACCGCGCTTGGCCCGTATATCCGGGAAGGGCAGTGCGAAGATAATCGATTTTTTTTCGATTGTCTGGCTGTTTGCGTCAACGTAAAACCCGCCCCTGAGAAACGCGAGTTCTGGGGCTGGTGGATGGAACTGGAGGCGCAGGAAAAACGCTTCACGTACAGCTATCAGTTTGGTTTGTTTGATAAAGACGGTAACTGGACGGCGGTGCCGGTGAAAGAGACTGAAGTGGTAGAGCGACTGGAATACACCTTACGTGAATTCCATGAAAAATTACGTGGCTTGTTAACGACGCTGAATCTGGCGCTGGAACCTGCTGACGGCTTTAAGGATGAACCGGTTAAGTTAACGGCATAATGAACAGTGAAATGCCGGATGGCGGCGCAACCCCATCCGGCATTTTTTTATGCTATATCAAAACTGGTAGACCATACCCACCGCAACGATGTCATCATCGTTGATGCCCAGTTTATTATCGCTATCCAGCTGGTTGATTTTATAGTCAACAAACGCGGACATATTTTTGTTGAAATAATATGTTGCGCCCACGTCGATATAATTCACCAGGTCTTCATTGCCGACGCCTTCAATATCTTTCCCTTTAGAAAGTACATAACCCAGTGACGGACGCAGACCAAAGTCAAACTGGTACTGAACAACCGCTTCGAAGTTCTGTGTTTTATTGGCGAAGCCGCCGGAAATTGGCGTCATATTGCGTGTTTCAGAATAGAACGTCGCAATATAAATATCGTTAGCATCATATTTTAAGCCGGTCGCCCAGGCTTCAGCTTTATCACCCGTACCACGAGTTTGCAGATTCTGCTGGTTGGTACGATCGGAGTTGGTATAAGCGCCGCTCACCGCGAAATCGCTGCCGCCAAAGTCATAGGTAACGGAAGTACCAAAACCGTCGCCGTTCTGTTTTTTCACATCACGATCCTGGTTTTTACCCTGGTATTGCAGGGTCAGATCCAGGCCATCCACGACGCCGAAAAAGTCGGTGTTACGGTAAGTTGCCAGACCGCTGGCGCGTTTGGTCATAAAGTTATCGGTCTGTGCGGAGGAGTCACCACCGAATTCCGGGAACATATCGGTCCAGGCTTCCACGTCATACAGCGCGCCCAGGTTACGACCATAATCAAACGAGCCAAAATCTTTTAATTTCACACCGGCGAAGGCCAGACGTGTTTTTTGTTGGTTAGAGTCGCTTTCAGCTTTATTGCCGGCAAACTCTGCTTCCCAACGACCATAACCGGTTAGTTGATCGTTAATTTGCGTTTCGCCTTTAAAACCTAAACGGATATAGCTTTGGTCACCATCTTTGCTGTCATAATCCGTCATGTAATGCATGGCTTTTACTTTGCCGTACAAGTCTAGCTTATTACCATTCTTGTTATACACTTCCGCCGCCTGTACGGATGCCGACGCAACAATTCCCATCACCACTAATGCCAGAGTGCTCTTTTTCATTTTCATTCCTGATTAAAAGTACGCGCTAATATTCACTGGGTGTGATCCCCGTTAAAAGACAGGAGGGTTTTTAACGTCTGGCAATGAACGTTTTATGACAAAGTAAGAATATTTTTAAAAAAGGATGTTTTTATGTTTCTGTAATAAATGCGTCAAAATCTGCCGCTACGCTTGCTGATCCTGCGCAATAAAATTTCATGCTTTGTGCGCTGGTTGTTGGCAACCGGGGCCAGTCCTGCTAAAACGTTCGTTTGATATCATTTTCCCCAATTTTGAATGGCAGAGAATCATGAGTGACAGCCAGACGCTGGTGGTAAAACTTGGCACCAGTGTGTTAACGGGCGGATCCCGCCGCCTGAACCGCGCCCACATCGTAGAACTGGTTCGCCAGTGCGCGCAGCTCCATGCCGCAGGGCATCGTATTGTTATCGTTACCTCTGGTGCGATTGCCGCCGGACGTGAGCATCTTGGTTACCCGGAGCTCCCGGCAACGATAGCTTCGAAACAGCTGTTGGCGGCGGTCGGGCAGAGCCGACTGATTCAACTGTGGGAACAGCTGTTCTCGATCTACGGTATTCATATCGGGCAGATGCTGCTGACGCGTGCAGATATGGAAGACAGAGAGCGCTTCCTCAATGCCCGCGATACGCTCCGCGCGCTGCTGGATAACAACATTGTTCCTGTCATTAATGAGAATGACGCCGTAGCGACCGCTGAGATTAAAGTCGGCGATAACGACAACCTCTCCGCGCTGGCGGCAATTCTGGCTGGAGCCGATAAGCTGCTGCTGTTGACCGATCAGCAGGGGCTGTTCACCGCCGATCCACGCACCAACCCACAGGCTGAGCTGATTAAAGACGTACACGGCATTGATGATGCGTTGCGCGCCATTGCCGGGGATAGCGTCTCAGGTCTGGGAACCGGCGGCATGGGCACAAAACTGCAGGCCGCCGATGTCGCGTGCCGCGCCGGGATTGACACCATTATTGCCGCAGGCAGCAAGCCGGGCGTGATTGGCGACGTGATGGAAGGCGTTTCCGTTGGGACGCGTTTTCATGCTCAGGCCTCTCCGCTGGAGAACCGTAAACGCTGGATCTTTGGCGCGCCGCCTGCCGGGGAGATTACCGTCGATGAGGGCGCGACCGCAGCAATTCTGGAACGCGGCAGCTCATTACTGCCAAAAGGCATTAAAAGCGTGACAGGTAACTTTTCTCGTGGTGAAGTGATCCGCATCTGCAATCTCGAAGGGCACGATATTGCCCACGGCGTCACCCGCTATAACAGCGACGCGCTGCGCCGTATTGCCGGACATCACTCACAACAGATCGACACCATCCTGGGCTACGAATACGGTCCGGTTGCTGTCCATCGCGACGACATGATCACCCGTTAAGGAACAGGCATATGCTGGAACAAATGGGCATTGCTGCCAAAGCCGCGTCATACAAGCTGGCGCTGCTCTCCAGTCGCGAAAAAAATCGCGTACTGGAAACCATTGCTGATGAGCTGGAAGCGCAAACGGAAAGCATCCTCAGCGCGAACATACAAGATGTTGAGCAGGCGCGAGCCAACGGCCTGAGCGAAGCGATGCTCGACCGCCTGGCGCTGACGCTGGCACGTCTGAAAGCGATTGCTGACGATGTGCGCCAGGTCTGTAATCTTGCCGACCCGGTAGGGCAGGTGATTGATGGCGGCCTGCTGGATAGCGGTCTGCGTCTTGAGCGTCGTCGCGTCCCGCTGGGCGTGATTGGCGTGATTTATGAAGCGCGTCCAAACGTCACCGTTGACGTTGCCTCCCTGTGCCTGAAAACCGGCAATGCGGTGATTCTGCGCGGTGGGAAAGAGACCTACCGGACCAACGCGGCGACCGTGGCTGTTATCCAAAAGGCGCTGGAAGCCTGCGGTTTACCCGCGGCTGCCGTACAGTCAATTGATAACCCGGACCGCGCGTTGGTCGCTGAAATGCTGCGAATGGATAAGTACATCGATATGCTGATCCCTCGCGGTGGCGCGGGTCTGCATAAGTTGTGCCGTGAGCAGTCAACTATCCCGGTCATCACTGGTGGTATTGGCGTATGCCATATTTATGTTGATGATACCGCGGAGATCGACCCGGCCCTGAAGATTATCGTTAACGCCAAAACGCAGCGTCCAAGCACCTGTAACACCGTAGAAACTCTGCTGGTGCATCAGGATATTGCTGAGCATTTTCTGCCTGCGTTAAGCCAAAAGATGGCGGATAGCGGTGTTACGCTGCACGGTGATAAAATCGTGATGCAGGTACTGCATGGCCCTGCCAAACTGGTGTCACTGAAACCGGAAGAGCTGGATAACGAGTTTCTGTCTCTGGATCTGAATGTTGTGGTGGTCGAAAATATGGATGGCGCTATCGCCCATATTCGCGAACACGGCACCCAGCACTCGGACGCCATACTGACGCGCACGCTCAGCAACGCCAACCGTTTCGTGAATGAAGTGGACTCTTCTGCCGTGTATGTAAACGCCTCTACTCGTTTTACCGATGGCGGCCAGTTCGGACTGGGTGCGGAAGTGGCGGTGAGCACGCAAAAACTGCACGCACGTGGCCCAATGGGACTGGAAGCACTGACCACATACAAGTGGGTTGGCTTCGGTGACGACACGATTCGTGCATAATTGAAACTGGGTGATGCAATAATAGCCATCTGATTTAAAAGGCTATAAAGGCATCACCCAGTTAATTCTAACCTTCATCCCGCTGCCGTATTTTTTATCCTGCGTTTTTAACATCATCCGCACCAGTCTGGTTCTGACCTATGCATTCTCTGGCGCCAGAAAGGCGGCGTATCACAGAATTTTCCCTGCCTGCATGAATTTTCTTGGTCTTCGTTTCACGTATTGTTCCTATGGCCCGATCTATTAGAATCAATCTCATTTTTATGAGGAGTTGTTGCGTGAAATCGGATATTCACAAACTTAGCATTCCTGTTGTGCCGCTTGGCAACCCGTTTCCTCCCCGTCATTGTTCGCTGTGCCCAAAGGGAGCGGCGATTGATCGTAATAATCAATACAAATTAATAGACAAAAGAAGGCGGTTTAAAGCTGGGGAGATACTCGCCCGACAGGATGAAACCGCGGATATGCTTTTTGTTATCCATGAGGGGTACTGCAAGTCCAGCGTGGAATGTGGCGATAACGTTTTTATCAGCCGCTTTTATGTTCCGGGAGATATCATGGCGCTGGATGCTGTCGAAGGGGGGAAGTACCTGACAACGATTAAGGCGGCAACGGCTGCGGAGGTTTGCCACATTGATATTGCGCGGTTGTTCAAGGTAGCAGAGAAGGAGCCTTCGGTTGCTGCCGCAGTCATCAAGTTTCTCTGCAGGGACAATGGATTCATTGTTGAAAAACTGCGGCGCTATGCGAATAAACATGCTGAGGCTAGGATCGCGGCTTTCCTGGTGGAATTTTACGAGATGCATTTGCGCATCGGCAGGCCAGAAACGACGCTTCGCTTGCCATTTTCTCGGGACGAAATTGCCAGTTATCTCGATCTTAAAATTGAAACCGTTAGCCGCTCATTAAAATCACTTGAACAGCAGAATCTGATTACCTTACATAGGGTACGTACCGTAACAATTAATAGTTATCTTGGTTTAAAACGTTTTATCTAATTTTCTATTTAACGATAATCATTATCTCTCCTGATAAGCCAGGAATATTCATTTTATATGGAAAATTCCTGGTTTTAATTTTGTCAAATAATTATCAATTAGAATGTAGTTTCTGTAGGTGAATGATTTTTTTATAAGAATATTCCCGCGCAAATGGATATATCATGAGAATTTTCTTGCGGCGTTAAAAATTTAGCATAATTGCAACAAATAATAAGCATTATAGAGAAACTATGGAGGTGTTAATTATCTTTATGTTTTGTAAGGGTTTTGCTCTCGTGGTATTTGTATGATCTTTTTGATATTTATCAAAAACATAAAAAAGATGAATTGTTTGATTTGCCTTATTTATTTGGGTGATAGTTCTGATTCGCGGTGTTATTTAAGTAAATTAAACTTAGGAAACTTCTTAGATTATCGTTTTAGTGGGAAAATTCTTAGTCTTTTTGTAATTTTTGCGTTTCAGGGTTTGTTGAGATGTTACTTAATTCAAATGATAATTTTTGGGCGCGGCAATTCTGGCTCGCAATTAATGGAACCGCTGGAGTGACTTAATAATAAGACTCGGTGGTGAGTATGTTCTTAGGAGAAGATAAAAATGAAAAAATTATTATTAGTGACCTCTCTGGCGTCTGTATTTGTTGCGGCAAATGCAATGGCAGATGTCACTGCTTCTGCAACGGCCTCGTGGGACGCGACGGCAACAAAAGATACCACCAGCATGTTGGTCGTCACTCCGCTGAACTCTTTGACTTTCCAGTATGCGGAAGGTCTTAATGGCTTCAACTCCCAGGATGGCGCGTTTGATGTGACTATTCAGGGCCAGGAAACGGCAACTGATTTTGAACTGACCGCTCAGATTATTAGCAATACTCTGACCAACGCCAGTGGCGATGCGTCTACCCTGAACGTAGGGGTGGCATGGAATGGCACTGCGTTGACTAATTCATCAGATACTGTCCTGGTAAATTCCAGCTCGACTTCTGGTCTTGAAAGCCTGATGGCTGATGGCGCTTACAACGGTGCTGATCGCGTCAGCGATCAATCTAACTTCAAATTCACCATTGCGTCTGCGACTTCTGATGGTAGCACGCCGGTAACGGATTACTCTGCACTGCCAGACGGCTATTGGACTGGTGATGTAAAAGTACAGTTCAATGCAACCTGGACGACTCCGTCCGCCTAATAAATAAAAGTTCGGGAGGAGAAATTCTCCCGAATTTATCAGGAATGGTGTCATGAATAAATATTTACCGGCAGCAATGTTGGTAGGGTTGGTAATCTCTTTTTCCAGCTGGGCAATTAACGTCGGTGATATCACGTCGATAATGACTTCTACTGAGAGTTCATTATCGAAAGAAATCACTAATACGACAGATTCGGCTCGTTATGTCAGCGTATCGGTAAAACAACTGTCATCACCTTTAGCGGGCGGAGTCGAAATAAAACCCGTTAATTCCGGGGGATTACTCTCTACGCCTGCCAATCTAATTCTGCCTGGTCAGGCAAAGGATGTTTTTCGCTTCTTTTATAAAGGGCCAGTTGATGATGTCGAGCGTTATTATCGTCTGCAATGGATAGATGAGCCGGTCACCGAGAGCGCGGAAACCCGGGCCAATAAATTGGCTGTTGCGACAGCGTCAGCAGAAATTGGCACGATTTTGGTCGTTGCGCCGCGAAAAGAGCGTTTTGAATATAACCGTAATGGTGATGTTATTAGCAATACTGGCAATGTTTCATTTCGAGTAATCGCCTATGGAGCTTGCAAAGATAATGCTCGCGATCAGGGACGGGGCTGTCGTGAACGTTATTACATTATGCCAGGTACAAAAATAAAACTGCAGTTCACCGACATTAGTAATAGCCGCTCACGCATCGGTATCTGGCACGGTAAGCAGTTTATTACAGTGAAGTGATGGTCAATAGCAGCCATCTGTACGGGATAAATAAAAATACCGGATTGTAAGGATGCATATGACAACAACATATATTGTTGGCGGTAGCATTTGTCTTTTTCTTGCGCTGACACCAGGAACTTCACATGCAGCCCCAGTAAAAGTGGGTAATTACGTTATTCCCAGTGCTTTCGCCCGTTCACTGGAGCAGGGAATGACGGTGCCGGTATATATACGTTACAACGAGACTGATGAGAAAAGTCAGCAAAAAATTGCCGATGCGGTGATTTCGCTTGTTGATGGCAATATTACAGTTAAAGCACTGACTCTTGCTGAATTGCCCAATAATGCTGTGTTATCCGAGAAAACCCGTGCGTTAGTGGAAAAAATCCGTGATGTAAAGTTTCACGATAATACGAATATTGAACTGTCAGATGATGCTCGACTGCAACTTAATGTCTCATCATTTCACCTGGAGATGATTGTCAGCAAAGATGCGTTAACTGAAGCGATTGTCGCGCGCAGTAGCTTGCTTGGACCTTCCAGCGTTGAAACTCTGTCTAACGTCCTGAACTACAACTTTGGTACCTACTACAACGATTACCGAAATGGCAGCAGTACCCGCAGCTATCTGACGATGGACAATACAACATCGCTGCGGGAGCACCACATTAATGTTAACGGTTCGTTTTACGGCATCGGTGACAGCAATGGTACCAGTAAACTTTATCGTGCGATGTATGAGCGCGATTATGAAGGGTATCGACTGGCGCTGGGGATGCTTGATACATGGAATGTCCAGTCTATTGCCAGCCTGAATGCGCTGAATGGTGGGAAAATTTACGGTGTGAGCTACGGGAACAAAGGAAGTACGGTTGTTGAGAATACCGCGCTTTCACTCACGCCGATTACCGTATTTTTGCCAGCCGCTGGTGAGGTTCATGTCTTCCGCGATGGACGTTTACTCAGCGTGCAGAACTTTAATATGGGCAGCTATGAAATTGATACCAGTCGCTTTCCGTATGGTGTTTACGACGTCACGGTAGATATCGTGGTCAATGGGCGGACAATTAATAGTCGTGTCAGCCGGGTTAATAAGATCTTTGCTCGCCAACAAGCTGCTGGAGTTGATCAGCTCTCATGGCAGTTTTTTGGTGGTTCGCTGGATTATGATCGGGTGAGCTATAAGCGTAACCACTATCAGGATTTGGGTAATGAGCAGACCTGGATTGTCGGGGGGGCCGCATCGGTGACGCTGGCGATATTGTCGGGGCTGGGCCTGAAATCAACGATCTACGGTTTTGACAACAATGCGGTTAATGAAACGGATGTCACGCTGAATGTGAATGAATACGTCAGTATTGGCAATCAGATGTTGGTAGCGAACGATTCATCATGGCGAAACATCAGTAACATCAATCTCAATGTCCCTGAGGGATATGGTTCCCTTTGGGCATCTCGTGAAGACAGTAAAATTGGCGATCGCTTGCCCATGCAGGAACGTGATAACTATTCCATTGGCGGAACTCTTAACCTTGGAAAGTTTATTCCTCATGGCGGCTCGCTCACCGTGAGCCAGACGGAGAATCGTTACTCAGGCAATAAATACCGTAATCTGGATTACAACACGACCCTTTATTCAGGCAGGTATGCCACGGTTGGGTTGCGTGCAGGTATTCAGCGTTATTACTACAACAACCGAAATGACGATGGGCGACAGGAACGTTATGTCAGCCTGGACTTATCGTTGCCGTTGGCGACCTGGTTGAGCATGGGCGTCTCCCGAGATCGCTATGGTAGTACCCAGGGTAATCTCAGTGCACGAAAACAGTATGCTGAAGGGCCGATTAAATCGGTCGGATTATCGGCATCAACGCGTCTGAGCGGCGAACAGTATTATGACAATAATTATTCGGTAAACGGCAATTTGAGTTATGACACGAAATATAACGCCGGCACCGTATCGGTAACGCGTTCTGCTGACAACTCCACCAATATGAACTTCTCTTCCCAAGGTTCTCTGGCGTGGGCTGGTAAAGACTTCGGTCTGAGTAAAGAGAGGCAGCGTTCTGGCGTTATCGTAAAAACAGATTTGACCGGCGAGGGGAAACTGGCTGCGAAGATTAATAACCGCAATTATCTTCTCAGCGGTAAATCAAATTTCATTGCACTGCCGCCCTATGCTCAGTACAAGCTGGAAATCCTCAATGATAAAAATTCTGAGGACAGCTTCGATATTGTTTCAGGACGCAAACAGGAGTTGACGCTATATCCGGGTAACGTGGGTGTTATCAACCCTGAAGTGAAAAGCATGGTCACCGTATTCGGTCGCATTCGTTATCCCGATGGACAATTGGCTGCAAATACCGATATCCATAACCACATCGGTAAAACGCGTACGGATGAAAAGGGTGAGTTTGCTATCGATATCGATAAAAAGTATCCGGTTATTACGTTAATTTCTGCCAACGGCAGGGTATGTGAAGCCGATCTGGATCTGGAAAAAGCACGCGGCGCTGCGTGGGTTGGCGATGTGAAATGTGTAACGCAAACCACGATGGCACAGAGGTAATAAAATGAAAGTATTGATTAAATTAGCTACTGTAATCTGTGCCGTAGGGAGTTTTTCACCTGTGCCTGCGTTGGCGTTGAATGCAATCTCTTCGGGATCAGTCAGTAATAACTATTTGTTTATCGAAAATGCCATTGATAGTGAATACTTTATTACCCCATCGGCACTTGATCCGCGTTTCAGCGGGTCAAATACGTGGATAAAATACGGTACCTCTCAGGTCAGTCTCGGGTATTTAGGTTTTGTCGGCTGGACTGCGCCTGGATATTATTATCAGGACATGTGGATTGATAACTCCCCGATTAACGGGCCTTTCCGGGGAATCCGTTGTTATAGTGGCACTCAATGCCCATCAACCGGGTTTATTGCCGGATTGGGCGCTGACAAAAACGGTTTTTATCATGCGCAGGTCGGCTCTGTCGCAGGCGTTATTGGTGGCGCCTACGGATTCGCTTCCCTGACCGATACTGCTTATGAGTACTTCCGCAATGTGCCAACCGGTAGCAGCGAAACCTATGTGTTCAACCGCTGTTATACTTCTGTAAATTATGATTATTCTTCCGGGCAACGGTGCAAAGACCAATCGACAGGATCATGGAATTACGTCAATTACACGTTAACTAAACGCGGTCATCTGTCACTTGTCTCGACTAACGCATTTCAGGAGCTTTGGGTTGCCAGCGATGGTACGCCGAGCATCACCAAAGACTCTGGTTATTGCGAACTTGGCGTGGTGGGCGGTACTGACGGTGTGATTTGCAAAATGGTGAGCTATAACTTGCAACAAACGGCCAATCTGACCGCCTCCTTGACGTTTCGCGCTTTTGTCGACACGGCGATGCTTGGTTTTACGCCCGGAGCGGCCACCGTGAAATACTCTGGGAATGGTTCAAACTGGTATAACTATGGTACTTCAACTGCTTATTACAACGTTTTTACGACATCTGGAGAATACATTTATATTTTTCTGTCAAAAGCATTTTTGAAGAAGCTTGTTGATTCAGGGATCAGCATTACCAACAGTCAGCCGTTTACCTTCGGTTTTTATAATGGCTTAACACCAGAGTCAGGACACTACCAGTTTACCCCTTCGCTACAGCTCAATATTGTGCCAAAGGAATATGGGATCAGTATTATCTCATCGGATAACAGCACCTCGGCAAGCGGCAGCGGCACAATTGGCGAGACTGCTCCGATTGAGATGGATTACACCGTGACGGTTTCGGGGCCTCGTCAGGCTGATAGCATTACCGCACAAGTTATTGGGGAAAGTACGACGATAAACAATGTGCCTTATTGCCTGTTCACCTCTACGCAAGGTGGGTTAGCTGTCCCAATTCCCGCCTTTCTTCAGTACAACAGTCAGTCGGGTGGCGTGGTACAGAAACGAAATAGCTGTAGTGAAGCGGCGATCAGCATGAGAGATGCGCAATGGCAACAGACGCCCTGGGACGCAAATAATACAGATGATGGAAGCTACTTTGCGACTGATTTAAAATTGCTTTTCCCAATGAATGATTCGCGTTCGATGTTGACCGTTTCCGGTGCGGATTGGGAAGGTGTTGTCAGTGCCAGCGGAGAGATAAAAGTGACGGCGAATTG
This sequence comes from Citrobacter sp. Cpo142, assembly GCF_030332425.1. NCBI lineage: Bacteria > Pseudomonadati > Pseudomonadota > Gammaproteobacteria > Enterobacterales > Enterobacteriaceae > Citrobacter > Citrobacter sp. Cpo142. The sequence goes on along the minus strand of NZ_JAOWHW010000075.1, from coordinate 1,659 downwards.
GGTGGGAGTGACGCCATGAGCCACTGTCGTTTGGCGCTAAGATGGATATTGGTCTTGCTTTCCGGGCTAACGGTGTTCTCCGCTCAGGCCGTCTACCTGGAGTCGACTATTTATGAGATGCCATCGGATAAATCATTTATCAGTAAACGAATCTATAACGATAGCCAGAAACAGAACGTGTACAGTATTAGCGCAGTTAAAATAGATAAACCGGGACCGGGAGGTGAAAACAGAAGTGCTATTGCCGAAGGCGAACTTTTGTTTACTCCGCTCAGTTTTTCACTGGCACCGCAGGCAAGTGAGTTTTTTAAGATTTTCTATCGTGGCCCGCAGGACGATAAAGAACGCTATTACCGAATACTGTTTCGTGAAATGCCGATAACGCTGTTTACCGAACGTAATCTAGGGAAAGGCGGACAGGCTCTCCCGGTGATCGCTATGGATACCATATTGGTCGTTCGTCCGAGGAAAATGAACCTGGCCTACACCATTGATGAGATAAACGGGACGTTGAAAAACACAGGGAATACTTTTTTCAAAATTATCGTACACCAGGGGTGTCACTCAACTGATGATGAAGCCACCATGCGTTATGTGTTACCGGGGGAAACCTGGCATAGTAGTGAGTTGAAAACAAAAAACCGGAAATTTATCGTAGCGTTACAGAAATATTTACCCGTGGGTCAGGGTTGCTCAAAAATTAATCATTAGAGGTGTTGGGTCTGAGCCAATATGCCCAGATTATATATTGGACCTATACTGTCACTAGCTTTATAAAACGTAGCATTAAGTTTAGAGTCGATGAAACAATATGTCGTGCATATTGCCGGAAATGTTTATGAATACAAGATCTACGACATCCTCTCTTAGTTTGTCGGTCAGCATAAACTACGGTAATATGTTATTCTGTTGGTCACTGTAGTTATATGTTTTGTAAGTTTTGTATTTATAGCTTTTTGTTTTGTAATGAAGTGAAAGTGAGTAAAGGGATTTGTACTGATTAAGAAATGGAGTTTTTTCTTTTTCAATTTTTAAATGGAACTTACGGTGTGATGAGAATACTCATATGGATAACTGTGATTATAAATTCTGAATTTACGTGATATGGCTTATGGATAAAGTTTTATCACGAATCGCCTTATGATTATTGGAGGTCGAAGGTGTTGTATATTCTCTCGTGAATAGAGCGAGGGACCTGCTATGCCATAAATTCAAGTTGGTGATAACTATGAATACGAAAAAAATTTTTCTGCTCAGTTATGATACTTTCCTTTTTTCAGGAATAAAAGCATGGTTACCAAATCTGGTATTGATCGATGCACGGACATTTATTTCTGGCACGCAGTCAGTTATGTCACAATATCCGTCCTGCTTGCTGGTGATCGATAACCGGTTGCCATTATTATTGGTCAAAAAATGGCTTCAGAGAAACAGTACACAGTTCATCAACATACACTGTATTGTTCTGCGGATGTGCGAAACCCTGCCAGTTAATCGGGGATATGAAGAATATTCCTTTATCAATGGGGGGGAATTGTCGGAGCAGTTGATCGCTCAATTAAAAGAGAGTTTATTGGCACCTAAGGAAGGTGCGAACAAGTTCCTGATATGAGATCATCATATTCATCCGGAGCGCATCCCAGAGGGACATCATGAGCC
>NZ_JAOWHW010000074.1:0-9082 GCF_030332425.1 Citrobacter sp. Cpo142 | reverse complement strand
CTGGTAAGCAGAGTTTTTGAAATGTAAGGCCTTTGAATAAGACAAAAGGCTGCCTCATCGCTAACTTTGCAACAGTGCCCAAAAATTTCCGATCTCCAAACTGACCCCTTCTACAGAATGCTGCAATACTGCCCTCAATGGCCGCGCAATGGGTTCGGTTGCGTGGTACAACATCCAGCATCGCCTTACCGGAATAAGGTATGTAACACCGGATGAATAACATCGAGGGGAGAATATAGGGATCCTCGCCCGCCGTAAAATTATCTACGAAACAGCGAGAAAACGAATCCGGATCGCTGGTCACAACAAACTCGAAACTGGTCACAGATAGAAACTGTATCGCTAAACCCGAAAAAAGAACGCTGGGTAGTATGAACATACGACAACTTCTTTGAAAGTTACCGGTCTGTCTTTCTCAGTAATAAAAATTATATCTTCGTGATTGTGTATTAATTGATTGTTGTCAATAACACTCTTATAACCCAATGTAATGCTATATACAGGAAGCTATTTCAGAGGTTATGGGAATTACATGAAAACAATAATTAATGAGCTATTACAACAGGACCTGTCCCGCAGACAGGTTATTGTGAACACCACCAAAATTAGTGCTGCGGTTGCAGCATCAAGCACACTGACCCTGCCGTTTACTCTCAATGCAGCTGATACTACATCGGCTACGGGAAAGGAGGGAATTGAAACCATAAGACATAGTGCCTGCTTAGTAAACTGTGGCAGCCGCTGTGCACTGAAAGTCATAGTTAAAGATGATCGGATTGTGCGAATTGAACCGGAAGATGCTAAGGATGATTCGGTATTCGGTGAACACCAAATCCGTCCTTGTCTGCGAGGTCGTTCCAGCCGCTGGCGAGTTTACAGCCCTGACCGGATTAAATATCCGATGAAACGCGTTGGTAAACGCGGAGAAGGGAAATTTAAACGCATTTCATGGGATGAGGCCACAGCCTTTATTGCCGCTGAATTAAAGCGCGTTTCTGAAAAATATGGAAATGAAGCAATCTATTTTAATTATCAATCTGGCGCGTATTATCATAATCAAGGAACCCCCGCATGGAAGAGGTTATTGAACCTGAATGGCGGTTTTCTGCAGTATTACAATAATTACTCAAACGCTCAAAACTTTACCGCCACATCTTACACGTATGGTGCTACAGGAGTACAGTTTGCCAGTCATTTTAGCCAGATTGCGCATTCTGACCTTGTGGTTTTTTTTGGTCTGAATTTATCTGAGACTCGGATGTCCGGTGGTGGGCAAGTTGAAGAACTGCGCCGTGCGCTGGAAATATCAGGCGCCCGGGTGATTATTATCGATCCGCGCTATACAGACTCTGTTGTTACAGAACATGCTGAATGGTTACCAATTCGCCCTACAACCGATGCTGCACTGGTAGCAGCTATTGCACACACGTTGATAAAAGAAAATCTGATCGACGAAGAACGAGTCAATACTTATTGTGTCGGTTATGATCGTAGCACCCTTCCAGAAGCAGCGAAACCAAACGCCAGTTATAAAGACTATGTTCTGGGTAACGGCGATGACGGCGTCGAAAAAACACCTGAATGGGCGGCAGATATCTGTGGCATCCCGGCAATTCGTATTCGCCAGTTGGCACGTGAAATGGCCGGAGCTCGGGCCTGTTTCATTGCTCAGGGATGGGGACCACAGCGTCATGCGAATGGTGAACAGACTTCCAGAGCGGTTCAGATACTTCCTGCCCTGACGGGTCATTTTGGATTGCCAGGAACCAACAATGGGAACTGGACATACGGAACACCTTATGGTGTTCCTGCTCTGCCGATTGGTGAAAATTCCGTTAAGGTGTCAATCCCCTGCTATCTGTGGACAGATGCGATTCAAAGTCCGGAAAAAATGACAGCCACCACTATGGGGGTCAAAGGCGCGGATAAACTGAAAACTGGTATTAAACTGTTCTTCAACCAGGCCGGGAATGCACTTCTGAATCAACATGGAAATATCAATCGTACACGCAAAATACTTGAAGATGACAGCCTGTGCGAAACTATCGTGGTTATTGATAACCATATGACTGCCAGTGCCCGCTTTGCCGATATCCTTCTTCCAGAAACTAGCTACTTAGAAGCCGAGGATCTGGTGGACAGTTCCTATGCAGCCGGTTCTCATCATTACATGATTGCAATGCAAAAAACGATCACACCGATGTGGGAAGTACGCAGTACCTATGATATCTGTGCAGATATTGCGGGGCATCTTGGGGTGAGAGAGCGTTTTACTGAGGGGCGTACCCAGGCAGAGTGGATGGCGAAGCATTACGGACAAGTTAAAGAGAAGCGATCATATTTGCCTGAATGGGAAGTTGCAATGAATATGGGGGTTATCGATCAGCAAAGTACTCGTGATGAGGACAGTATTATCCTTGCTGATTTCCGCCATGATCCGATTGCCAGTCCACTGACGACACCTTCCGGGAAGATTGAGATTTACTCGCACACTCTGGCGGAACTGGCTAAAGCCTGGACACTACCGGAAGGAGATCGCATTCCGGCTGTTCCTGAATTTTGTGTAGTGACAGAGTCCCATCTGAACAAGAGTCTGACAGCAAAATATCCGCTACAGATGAGCGGTTTTCACACCAAAGGTCACACGCACTCAACATATGCCAGTGTGCTGATGCTGCATGAAGCGGTACCGGATGAAGTCTGGATCAACCCGATAGACGCCAACACGCGTCAGTTGAAATCAGGCGATATGATCCATGTATTCAACGATCGCGGTGTGGTGGAGATCCCCTGCAAGGTGACACAGCGCATTCTGCCGGGCGTGGTGGCAATGCCGCAAGGCGCGTGGACCCGACTGGACAGCAACGGTGTGGACGTGGGCGGATGTATTAACACGTTGACCAGCCACCTGCCGTCGCCGCTGGCAAAAGGGAACCCGCAACATACCAACCTGGTTGAAATCAAACGCGCTTAAGGAGTGATCCGCAATGAAACAGTATGGCTTTTATGTTGACTCCTCGCGTTGCTCAGGTTGTAAAACCTGCCAGGTTAGTTGCAAGGATAATAAAGATCTGGACGTGGGACCGAAATTCCGTCGGGTATATGAATATGGCGGCGGAAGTTGGGTGAAAGAAGGAGAAAGCTGGCACAACGACACTTTTACCTACTACCTCTCTATTGCTTGTAACCACTGTGATGAACCGGTTTGTGTCTCTGGATGTCCTACCGGAGCGATGCACAAACGTGAAGAGGACGGACTGGTGCTGGTCGATGACAATATTTGTGTCGGATGCCGTTATTGCGAAATGCGCTGCCCGTATGGCGCGCCACAATTTGATGCTCAGGCTAAAGTGATGCGTAAGTGCGATGGTTGCCTTGATCGACTGGAGAAAAATCTGCGACCAATTTGTGTGGACTCTTGTCCACAGCGCGCGCTGGATTTCGGGCCGATCGATGAGTTACGGAAGAAATATGGCACTGAGAATGAAATCGCGCCGTTACCCGCCGCATCGTTTACTCATCCTAACCTTATTATTAAACCCCATCCGAAGGCCCGCCCGACGGGAGACAAGGAAGGGGCCATCGTGAACATGAGTGAGGTGCGCAATGCATGAGTTACCTCTGGTCTTTTTTACCGTCTTTACTCAGAGCGCAGTTGGCGCGTTTATTCTGTTGCTGATTGGCGGCACCCTGGGGCAGGTTGACAGGCAGCGTATGGCCGTTGGTCTTTTCTCTGCGATGTGTCTGTTTGGCGTTGGGGTGTTGCTGGGCATTTTCCATGTAGGCCAGCCTTTACGAGCATTGAATATGTTGCTGCGAGTGGGCCATTCACCGATGAGCAACGAAATCGTGTTATCGGCGGTGTTTGCGACACTTGGCGGGCTGGGCGCACTGGGGTTGCTTCTCAATCGTGGAGCAGCTTCGTTATGTAAAGGACTGGTGTGGCTGGCGGCTGCGGTGGGGGTGGTTTTTATCTTCGCCATCCCGCAAATCTATCAGTTGCCGACGGTGGTCACCTGGCGGACATCTTACACTACGGTGATGATGGTCCTGACTCCGATGATCGGTGGCGGCATTCTGGCCGGACTGTTTGGTCTGCGCCTGGGGTTGCTGGTGAGCGTGCTGGCGATTCTGGTCAGCTTCTGCCTGCGTCCAGGTTATATTTTGACGCTTATGGATGCTGATGGGGTGCTAACTGCGGCTCAATCCAGTTGGTTCACTGCTCAGGTTGTACTGCTGGCTGTCGGCATTGTCGGTGTGTTGGCCTGGGTACGACTCAAAACTAATGTGGCCGTTCTGGCGACCACGTCACTGGTGGTTATCGCTGCGGAACTGGTGGGTAGGATCGCATTCTACAATCTGTGGACGTTGCCGATGTAATCTGTGAGCGGCTGTAGCCGCTCTGTTTTCAGGAGAATTCAGGATGTCCCCCAATATTGTATTACCGAGGATCCTCGGTGCACTGTTTTACTACTCTCCGGAACGACCAGAGGTGAAAGCACTTTTCGACTGTCTGCCCACTCTGTCGGAACTGTACCCATGGCGCGACCCTGCGGGGACAGCTTCACTGTGCGCAGACTGGCCGTTTCCCGATAATGATGAACTGGCATGGCAATTCTCCGTGCTGTTTGAAGGACAGGGCGAAATGCCCGTGCCACCCTGGGGATCTGTCTGGCTGGAACGCGATAACCTGCTAATGGGCAATACCACCGCTGAGTACCGGGCGTTTCTGCAGTCTCAGGGAATGACTTTTAATTCGGGTCAAAATGAGCCGGAAGATCAGTTTGGGCTGATGTTGTTAGCCTGCAGTGCGATACTTGATGCTGGAAAAGATGCAGCAGTTAATCAGCTGTTAGAGGTTTATTTGTTACCGTGGGGATATCGCTATCTTGAACGTCTGCAGGGCAACAGGGTGAGTCCGTTCTATGCTCGCCTTGCCGCCGTGACCTCGCGCTATTTGCAGGATTTGCAACAGCAACGGGCGTTGCAACCTGCGGTGAAGCGGCTGTATTTCGGATGAACAAATCAGAGAAATATTATCATGAATTGATGGCTCACCGGCACGTCAGTCGGCGCGGACTGTTTCGTGCATTTGTCAGCGCGGCAAAGCACACAACGCCAGAAGTACTGTCTACCCGGCTGGGACATTCGCTGCCGCCAGGGGCGGTTCCTGATGCGGAGTTCATTACCCAGTGTACCCAATGTAGTCAGTGCATTGATGTCTGCCCAATGGGAGTCCTGTCCAGACATGAAGACGGTTACCCGCAACTGATGATTGAATATGCCAGTTGTGATGGCTGTGGTTTGTGTATCGCAGCATGTTCGAGTGACGCGCTACGCGTGCAGTCTCGTTTTGATACCGGACTGCGCCCGGTGTTCTGTAACTCTGCCTGTGTGAATCCTGTCAGACAGTGTAAACAGTGCGTGGATGTATGCCCACGACAGGCTTGCTTTATTAATGAGTCTGGACTGGTGTCGGCTGACAACGAACGCTGTGATGGTTGTGGCGAATGCGTTGTCCAATGCCCTCACAATGCTGTGACACTATATTGATGAGTCAGAGTGTCATGAAGAGAGGAAACGATGTATTAACAGGCTATTTATATCCCTGATATTATTTTTCAGGCGACAATGTACATGCAGAGCCGTCCAGCGCGATAGAGAGTCTCCGAAAATCGATTCAACATGCTAAATTATCCGGTATAAAGGTCGCATTGTTTAAACTGCGACCTTTTGAATGATCAGGCTGAAATTTTCAGGGATTTACTATTTCAGTGCTTTTCTTATTCTCTCTAATCCTTCTTGTATCACGGCGCGTGGACAGGCAAGATTAATCCGGATGTAACCCTCTCCATTGCTTACAAACATGTTCCCGCCTTCAAGCAGTATTCCCGTCTGGTTGGCGAAATAGAGAGAAAGCTGTTGTCTGTCTACCTGCGGTGGCAGGTATTTCTCAATATTTATCCATGCCAGATAAGTTGCATCGGGAATTTTAAAGTTTGCGTCAGGAAAGTGCTCCTGGGTAAATTTTTCTACCAGTCTGAAGTTATCATCAAGATAGTGTTTTAATTGTTCCAGCCACTCGTCGCACCGGGACCAGGCAGCTTTGGTCGCAGCCAGACTCAGTGGTGAAAGAAACTCATCATAAAGACGTAACCATTCTTTTCTGACCTTTTCATTTTTAATAAAAATATGGGACATCAGATTTCCGGCAAGATTAAAGGTTTTGCTTGGTGCCATACAGGTGATGATCTTATCAGTGTCTGGGAACAGTTTTGCCATCGGGATATGATTGACCCCATCTCTCAGTAAATCACAATGTATTTCGTCTGAAATGATCCAGACATTGTTTTTAAGGCACAACTGCCCCATTCTCATTAATTCTTGTTCTGACCAGACCTTCCCGGTTGGATTTTGCGGATTGGATAAAATGAACAGCTTAATATTTAGAGAAGGATCGGTTAGTTTTTTCTCCATATCGTTGAAGTCGATAACGTATTCATTGTCCTGTTCCAGCAAATCAGAACAGATCACTCGACGATAGCTATAGTCTCCAGCCTGCTTAAACGGCGTATAGGATGGTGTATTGATCAACACACTTTCATCCTGTTGTGTCAGTAACGGTACCAGACGGTTAAGTGCAGGGATAATGCCCGGTGAAAGCACGATCTCTGTGGTATCTATATTCCAGTCATAGCGTCTCTGGCACCAGTTGTGGAAAATATGATAGTACTCATCATCGTAAACTTTTGTGTAACCGAGTATTTTTTTATCAAGCCTCTCCTGAATCGCTGCAAGGATTTCCGGAGGTGTCGCAAAATCCATATCAGCAACCCACATTCTGACAAATTCATCGTCCTTAAAGTCAAAGTGGGCATTCTTGTCGGCCTTGAATATATATTGTCTCCACCCATCGTAGTTCAGGGCATCAGTATTTTTTCTGTTGATAATTTCATCAAAATTGTACTTCATAATTTAACCTTCTTTGGACAGATATGTTTGATTAAATGAATTTCAGGAACGGAGAAATACAGAGCAGGATGCCAGTAAAGATGATCAGATACAGAGAACCCCCCTTATATCGGTGAAGGGAGGGTACCTTGTAAACCAAATAAGCAGGGATTAAGCAACCAACGATGCCGAAAATGGGGCTGCAGATTGAGGTGAATAGCAGAACCGGCAGGTTCAGAACGATTGCCCCCCAGGCGATGACGATAGTGAAAATGACAATACCAACGTTAAGCGCTTTTTTATTGATTTTCTCTGAGGGTATAAAACGGGTCAATGCGTTCATCGCCAGTCCCTGTACAGCCTCTTTGAACCCGAGGTAAACGCCGAAGAAGGCAGTCATCAGGGCAAAGATATTCAATGCAACACCAACTGGCGTCACATACTTTGCTGCATCTCCTTCAATAAACTGTGCGGCAATAGCCAGTGCTGAAATATTTTGTTCGTAGGCTTTGACAGCTTCATCGTGACCGAGGGCGAAAGTGAATGATAATGCATAAAAGAAAACAACGATGAACAGTGTACCAAAAGCGATATTCATTGCTCTTAGCGCTTTATATCTTGCCACTTCTATAGATTTGTTTTTTGCACGATATGAAATTACCATCGGACTCAAAGACTGAATAAACAGGATTGATGTCAACGTAAATGGCAAGGTGATAATGGCGTTTTTGATTAAAATACTAAAAGAAGGGAATGAACCGATGTTTTTGGAGAGGTCCCACATGCTGACCATCATCAACCCCAGGATAAGCACTACCACCAGTTTTGATAACACCATGAAAGAGGAAATCCTGAACAAGAGTTCTTCACTACGTGAAGCAATAAGCACAAGAAATGTAATAAGAATTAGGCCATAGAAAGGGTTCTCTGATAAAAGACCCTCAGTTAAGCCAAACGTGTGTAAATACGACGCTGTATCGTTAGTCAACGCCGTAGGGTAGGCGAATATCCAGATGACCAGCATGAGAAAGTAGAGCAGACCGAGGAGCATTCCCCAGTTTTTTCCCAGATAGCCCTCGATAACACCGGGATAGTCTTTACACTCTCGCGAATCTGCCAGCGTATTGATAAACAATCTTTGAAACAGGTACATGGCCGGATAACCAATGATGGAAGAAAGCAGGAATACCCACAATCCAATAAGCCCCACCTGGACCGGTAAAAACACAATCCCGGCGCCGATAGCCATACCTATGCTTATAATAATCCATCCTACATCTGTACTGTCAAATCGGGTTAGTTTTTTCCACTCTTCTGGTGACAATGAGGCCCTGTCGATGTTCTGTTCCAATATGGTCATAGGTATATTCCTGTGTGAGGATATTTTATGGTAATTATTTACAGAGGTTTGCACTTCATAAATGATTATACCCGGCAAGCATATTAATTATCTTTTTAAAAATTAACTATTTTTACAATTTATGGCTTATCTTATTTCTTGTTTTTGTTGATTTGGTTAATTTTATTTCATAAAATTACGAATATGATTGCTATCACAGGAGGTTGAACATGGTAAAGCTTGACAAAGTTGATATGCAGATTTTAAAGCTCTTGCAGGAAGATGGCAGGCTGAACAACGCTGAGATTGCCAAGCGTGTTTTTCTTTCCCCTCCAGCCTGCTGGAAACGGCTAAAGTTTTTAGAGCAGGAAGTGATAAAAAACTATCGGGCTTTTATCGAACCGAAAAGCCTTGGATACAATTTTTATGCATTCATGAATATTACATTAGATCTTCATTCCGAGGAGTGCATGCAACATTTTGAGGCAGAAATAATGAAGATTGATAATGTAATTGCCTGTCATAATATTTCCGGGAGATACGACTATCTTCTGCATCTTGTAGTAAAAGATATGGATGATTTTCACAACGTATCAATGATAAGGATACGAAAAATTGGGAATATAAAGGAGATGAATACCAGTTTCAGTATCAAGGAGATTAAATCTTTTAAGGGGTTACCTATAAAATAGATGTGTAGTGGTCAACAATAGGGTGATGCTGCCAACTTACTGATTTAGTGTATGATGGTGTTTTTGAGGTGCTCCAGTGGCTTCTGTTTCTATCAGCTGT
>NZ_JAOWHW010000073.1:0-832 GCF_030332425.1 Citrobacter sp. Cpo142 | reverse complement strand
GCCAAGGTCGGTGCGGGGAAGTTCAGGCCATTGCGACCGCTGCCACCGGCTTAGCGTGCTTTATTTAATGAGATGGTCACTCCCTCCTTCCCGGTACTATGCTGAGGACAGGCTTTCATTCGGAGAACTATCATGGAAAACATTGCGCTCATTGGTATCGATCTGGGTAAAAACTCTTTCCATATTCATTGCCAGGATCGTCGCGGGAAGGCTGTTTACCGTAAAAAATTTACCCGGCCAAAGTTGATCGAATTTTTGGCGACATGCCCCGCTACAACCATCGCAATGGAAGCCTGTGGCGGTTCTCACTTTATGGCACGCAAGTTGGAAGAGTTGGGGCATTCCCCAAAGCTGATATCACCACAATTTGTCCGCCCGTTCGTTAAAAGCAATAAAAACGACTTTGTCGACGCCGAAGCTATTTGTGAAGCTGCATCGCGTCCGTCTATGCGTTTTGTGCAGCCCAGAACGGAATCTCAGCAGGCAATGCGGGCTCTGCATCGTGTCCGTGAATCCCTGGTTCAGGATAAGGTAAAAACAACCAATCAAATGCATGCTTTTCTGCTGGAATTTGGCATTAGCGTTCCCCGAGGAGCTGCCGTTATTAGCCGACTGAGTACCATTCTTGAGGATAATAGTTTGCCTCTTTACCTCAGCCAGTTATTGCTGAAATTACAACAGCATTATCACTATCTTGTTGAGCAGATTAAAGATTTGGAATCCCAGTTGAAACGAAAGTTGGACGAAGATGAGGTTGGACAGCGCTTGCTGAGCATTCCCTGCGTCGGAACACTGACAGCGAGTACTATTTCAACTGAGATTGGCGACGGGA
>NZ_JAOWHW010000072.1:0-3785 GCF_030332425.1 Citrobacter sp. Cpo142 | reverse complement strand
CTTCTCCCAAACCAACATTTTTGAGAATGACCATCTAGCTCACCAGTGGCATGCTTTCTGCCTTTTGCAGGGGATAAAACCATGCTTATTGGGTATGTCAGGGTGTCAACAAATGACCAGAACACCGCATTGCAGCGAACCTCGCTGGAATGCGCAGGATGTGAACTGATATTTGAAGACAAGATCAGCGGAAAAACCTCGGAGCGTCCAGGGCTAAAGCGAGTGCTTAAGACCCTGGGAAAGGGGGATACGCTTGTGGTATGGAAACTAGATCGCCTTGGGCGCAGCATGCGGCATCTTGTCCTGCTGGTAGAGGAGTTGCGGGACAGAGATATCAATTTTCGCAGCCTGACCGACAGTATAGATACGTCAACGCCAATGGGACGTTTCTTCTTTCACGTTATGGGGGCGTTGGCTGAGATGGAGCGTGAGTTAATTGTGGAACGCACAAGAGCCGGTCTTGCGGCTGCCAGGGCTCAAGGTAGGGTGGGAGGAAGACGCCCAAAATTTACATCGGAACAGTGGGAGCAGATGGGGAGATTAATTGCAGCTGGAGAGTCACGCCAGCGAGTTGCACTCATTTTTGATGCTGGTATATCCACCCTTTATCGTAGGTTCCCGGCTTCATCATTTGAATGAGATAAGCTGCGTGGCGTTTTAATTTGCACCGTGCGCAATAGCGGTTTTTCGCTCGTTTGCTGCAGTGCATAATTTAATGCGTTTCGGTGCGAAAAATTTCGCCGCGCTACACGAAAATCAATTTTTTCCTGCATTTCCAAAGAAAGACTGGCTGAGTCGGTAAAAATGGTCAATGAGTTGGCCCGACCGGCAGACAATAATTTCCAAGATGAAATGATTGAACAATATGGGCGCGTTCGCCGTTTTCTACCCAGAGTTCTTCGGGAATTAACTTTTCTGGCCGCCCCGGCGGGAGAACATACTCTGGCAGCTTTTAACTATTTATCGTCGCTAGGCGCTTCAAGAAAGCACATCCTTGACGATGCTCCAAAAAATATTATTACCGGCCCCTGGAAGCGTTTGGTTTTTGACGAAGAAGGCCGAGTAAGACGGCCTGGCTATTCACTATGTCTACTTGAGCGGTTTCAGGATGCATTAAGGCGGCGGGATATTTATCTTGAGAATAGCGATCGTTGGGGAGATCCACGGTCAAAGCTATTACAAGGGACAGAATGGCAAGCTCAACGCGTCTCTGTCTGTCGAGCATTAGGCCACCCTGTCAATGCTCAGCAGGCAACAGAAAAGCTTGCTCAGCAGTTAGATTTTGCCTGGAAAGCGGTAGCTGATAGCTTTGATGATAATGCGTCAGTCCATATCGAATACGGGGGGAAACATCCTACGTTGACTATCAGCAGCCTAGAGAAACTGGATGAATCACCAAGTCTGATAGCTCTCAACAGACAAGTCAGAGGTCTTTTACCTTTGGTGGATCTGACTGAGCTCTTACTGGAAATCAATGCCCATACAGGATTTGCCGAAGAATTTACTCATGTCAGCGAGTCTAATGCGCGAGCGAAAGATCTGCATATCAGCATTTGTGCTGTATTACTGGCAGAAGCCTGCAACATTGGCTTTGAACCATTAATTAAGCACAATATTCCATCATTAACCCGGCATCGTCTTAGTTGGGTGAAACAAAATTATTTTCGGTCAGAAACCCTTATCAAAGCGAATGCTCGCCTGGTTGATTACCAGGCTACGCTCAGTCTCGCTCAGCGATGGGGTGGTGGAGAGGTCGCATCTGCTGATGGTATGCGTTTTGTTACGCCAGTAAAAACGATTAACGCCGGACCCAATAGAAAATACTTTGGCTCTGATCGTGGAATTACCTGGTACAACTTTATCTCCGATCAGTTTTCTGGTTTTCACGGCATTGTTGTCCCAGGTACGTTGAGAGACTCAATCTTTGTTCTGGAGGGTTTACTTGAACAGCAAACGGGGTTAAATCCACAGGAAATTATGACTGATACAGCAGGTGCCAGTGATTTGATATTCGGTCTGTTCTGGTTGTTGGGATACCAGTTTTCCCCACGTCTGGCGGATGCCGGAGATGCCGTTTTCTGGCGAGTGGATAAAAATGCGAATTACGGCCCTCTCGATGAATTGGCCCGTGGTTGCATCAATCTAGCACTGATTGAGGCTAACTGGGACGATATGATGCGGATTGCGGGTTCTCTTAAATTGGGAACTGTACAAGCATCAGAGCTAATCCGTAGTTTATTGAAGAGCACGCGCCCGTCTAGTTTGGCGCAGGCCATCATTGAAGCTGGGCGAATAAATAAAACGCTATACCTGCTGAATTATATTGATGATGAAGATTATCGTCGCCGAATACTAACGCAACTAAACCGGGGTGAAGGGAGACACAGTGTGGCTCGCGCCATTTGCCATGGTCAACGTGGTGAAATCAGAAAACGCTATCGCGAAGGGCAAGAGGATCAACTTGGATCATTGGGACTGGTAACAAATACTGTTGTTTTATGGAATACGCTGTATATGCAGGAAGCCCTTGGACATATTAATACAGATAGCCAGCCTACTGAAATTAACGAAGAAGATATATCCAGATTATCACCGCTGATGCACGGTCATATCAATATGTTAGGGCATTACTCATTCACCTTGTCTGAAAACGTGATGAATGGTGAATTAAGGCCTTTAAATCAACATGTTAATGAATATGTAGACTCTTAGCGTAGGTTTTCGCCCCATTGGACCTCAAACCCCTAACGTAGTGGTCTCCAAGAACATTCAGGACTGATCCCAGGCGTCGATGGTCAAGACCTGATCGGCAGGACAGGCGGCTACGCGGTCGGGAACTGGATGGTGTTCAGTCTCATGCCGACCCCATTCGATTGATCGCGTCGCTTGCGGCACGCTGCGACGCAAGGAGGTTTGCGACCTGGTTTAGCAGCCGTGTCCGCTGCATGTCTGTTACCTATCTCCCCGACCGCTCATTGGACCAACTCCAGAGATTGGGCTCTATCGCTCAGCCAATACGAAACCGGCATTGGCTGATGCCACAACCGAGACTAACACAAATGGCTCGGTACCTGTATTTCGCGCCCCGTGCACTTGGCCCGGTCTTGCCACGGCTATCTCACCTTCCCTGAGGGCACGAACAATCCCATTGCCCTGAAAGTAATCAGCCATTCCCGACAAAACAGTCCACGTGTCTTGGCCGTGAGGATGAATGTGAGCCGCAATTTCCTGCCCGGGATGGACATGCCAAACCACGATAATTGAGTCTCGGGTTTCAAGCACAACGGAACGAATAGGCTCGCCTTCGGACGGCTGAACATACTCGGCTACAGAAAATATTCTCGATTCAACAGTCATCGGAGATCCCTCTTTCACAGTGCCCCCAGACAGGCTGGATATGAGTTCTAACTCGAATTTGAACGGGAGGCTGGTCGTGCGGTCGTGCAGTTGCCGATGAGCGTGTCGGCTGCTGCTTCCTTGCCCACCAGCGAACCAGACGGTCGCATGCGCATCCTTTCTTATCGAAACTCGTTGAGATGATATGCAATCAAGAATAGAATTTCAAGAACTATTTTCGAGAATCGCAATGCCTTGATTCCCGTGCCGCGCCGGTTGCCTTGGCGGGCTTGTCACAAACCTACGTTTTCAAGAAGAAGGAAACCGCATGCCCCGCCGTTCGATCCTCTCCGCCGCCGAGCGCGAAAGCCGGCACTGTTGCAAAGTTAGCGATGAGGCAGCCTTTTGTCTTATTCAAAGGCCTTACATTTCAAAAACTCTGCTTACCA
>NZ_JAOWHW010000071.1:0-219 GCF_030332425.1 Citrobacter sp. Cpo142 | reverse complement strand
GCTCGTACTAATCTCGGTTTAGGTAATAGCTCGACAAGAAACATCGGAACAGTCACAGGAACTGTAGCAGCCGGTGATGATCCCCGACTTAACACAGTGAACGGCAAGACGTCTGGTGTCGTAAAGGGTGATTTCTTTTCCCTGGATAATAGTTACGGCCATACAACCCAGTTATTGACATACAACCCTGGAACAGTGGGTACGCATTTTGGCGGCATG
>NZ_JAOWHW010000070.1:0-273 GCF_030332425.1 Citrobacter sp. Cpo142 | reverse complement strand
TTACGTACTGCGGGCAGTGAGACGCAGATGGTGCCCGACGTGCTTATCTTTGCCCACCGCAGCGGGATGGCCGGTCTTTTCCCTGGCTTTGACCGTCGTCTGGTAAACGCACTGCTGATGTGCGATGAGTCTCCCTGCGTAATCGCACCCGCCAGTCCGGCTCCTTCGCCATCAGGCGCATTGTCTTTCTGGCGACTGATTCAGGCCATTACCGGGCGCAGGCGGGTGACGCTGATTGCGGAGGGGCGACGCTGTGAGCGCCTGGCTCCCTGC
>NZ_JAOWHW010000069.1:0-74358 GCF_030332425.1 Citrobacter sp. Cpo142 | reverse complement strand
TGGCTCATGATGTCCCTCTGGGATGCGCTCCGGATGAATATGATGATCTCATATCAGGAACTTGTTCGCACCTTCCCTAAATGATCTGGGGAGAAGTGTGCGTATATCATCGTCATTTTTATATCGGCATGCCCCAAAATTTCTTTAAGGACAAGTATATTTCCGCCATTCATCATAAAGTGACTGGCGAATGTGTGACGCAGAACGTGCGTGCACTGGCCTTCAGGCAGTTCAATACCAGCTCGCTTCACTGCTCGTTCAAAGGCTTTTCTGCATGGAGTGAATAGCTTCCCTCTGTTTTTGGGGAGTTCGTCGTACAGATCCTGAGATATCGGTACAGTTCGGTTTTTCTTGCCTTTGGTTTTGGTATAGGTGATCCGGTATTTAGATAACTGATGTCCCTGCAGGTTTTCGGCTTCACTCCACCGCGCGCCGGTAGCCAGGCATACCTTTGCGATCATCAATAGGCTAGGGCTTTGAGAATCAGCACAGGCATCTAGTAGGCGCTTAATTTCGTCCGAGGCCAGGAACGCCAATTCACCTTCAGCGATTTTGAATGTTGGTAGTCCGGCGAGCGGGTTAGGTGCTGACCAGTGGTCCAGCTTTTTCAAGGTGCCAAAAACGGATGATAAGTTACGCTGTTCCAGGTTTACCGTGCGGGGCTTTACTGGGGACATTAGGCCACCGTCTTCGTTACGTACTTCACCTTTTAGTCGTGCTTCCCGATATTTGGTAAAATCACCGGCTGTTAACTCAGAAGCGACGGGATTGCCCAGCCCATTGCAGATAATATTCAGTTTCGCCATTAGGCGCTTGGGGTCTGCGAGCGTCTGGCCATAAAGGGAGTGCCACTGCTCAATCAATTCTGACAAACGCCGCCGATCTTCCTTTTCCCCCAGCCACGGCTTTTTGTTTACTTCATCCATGGTGAAGTTTTCGAATGCTACAGCCTCGCCCTTTGTCGCAAATTGCTTGCGCACGCGCTTGCCGTCACGCCCGTTCGGGTAACACTCGCACAACCATTTTCCGTTCGGCTGTTTTCTGATGGTCATATCAAAGGCTCTTGATGATTTTCAATGCGCGGCCAACAACCTCGATATCATCCAGGCTGCACTCAAACGAAGAATCATCTTGATGCACAACTAATCTGTTTCCCGGAAGGCGAGTTAGCTTAACAATGCTTTTTATCCCGTCGATATCGACCAACCACATCCCATTCACTGGTGGCGTCTGGTTACGGTCAACTAAATATGAATCCCCATTGGTATTTAAGAGAAGCAGCTCGCTTGAATCAGGGGGAAGCAGGCTGCTATCAATGATGGCCTTCCCAGCTTCAACCAACGAACCTCCTATAAGGCTAGCTTTGTCGATCTCTGGCGATACAAGTTCAGAAAGAGGTTTTACCTTGCTGGAGTTCACGAAATTGATACTTTTTCTACCATCAATTTTTGTTCCTGGTTCGCCTTGTCCTGTGGTTAGCCAGAGTAAAGAAACTCCTGTTTCAAGAGCGCATTGGATTACCCATTCTGCAGGGAAGCTGTCCCTTAAGTATCTGTTTGCCATAGTACTTTTAGATGCGCCTAAGTGATCGCACAGCTGCTGTCGGGACTTGAAATCATAGGCAGCCATCAACCTATGGATAGCCTCTCTACCCCCTGTATTCTCGCCAGCCTTCACCTGTATCATTTTATAATCCTGTTGACGTATCAAATATTGGATCGTAGTATCTCAATTGTTCAAATGTTGAATCACATAAAACAAGATAAAACGACATAAACCAAACCTTAACTGAGAGATACTGCACTATGAGCACTGATATTTCAATTCGTGTACCAAAAGAGATGGCTACACCTGCAGAGTTCGCGGAATGGGAAGGCATTTCTCGTGGCTCTGTTTATCAAAAAATCCATCATGGCCAATTGGCTAAATACATGGTCAAAAAGGAGAAAAATAAGGGACGTGTATGTCTTCGTTACTTGATGTACAAAACCGATCAGGTTCGTGAGTCCCTTGGTCATTCCAACTTCCGCGTTGTTGTTGGTCAGTAAGTTCAATTATGAGAACTTTCTAAGAGGCTCACATGTTTGATTATAAGACTTCCAAACATCCACACTTTGATGAGGCCTGCCGCGCTTTCGCACTGCGCCACAACATGGCGAAACTGGCGGACCGCGCAGGCATGAATGTTCAGACGCTGCGCAACAAACTAAACCCGGAGCAACCGCATCAACTCACGGCGCCGGATATTTGGCTGCTGACGGATATCACTGAGGACTCCACGCTGGTTGATGGGTTCCTGGCTCAAATCCATTGCCTGCCATGTGTGCCGCTGAACGAAGTAGCCAGCGAGAAAATGCCTCATTACGTTTTGAATGCTACAGCAGAGATCGGTCGCGTTGCAGCAAGCGCTGTTTCTGGTGAACACCAGACAACAACGGAACGCCGCCAGGTTATCGAAAGCATCAATTCTGTTACTCGTTTGATGGCACTTACAGCTGTTTCCCTGCACGCGCGCCTACAGTACAACCCAGCAATGGCAAGTGCTGTTGATACAGTGACGGGCCTCAGCGCTTCATTTGGTCTGATCTGAGGTGCTTATGCTGAATAAAGAGCCTTCATTCGCTTCGCTGCTGGTAAAGCAAAGCCCGGCAATGCACTACGGTCATGGATGGATTATCGGGAAAGATGGTAAGCGCTGGCACCCGTCCCACTCTCAGGATGAATTGCTGGCAGGGCTGACTACTACCAAACGGGGGAAACCATGGCTATTGAAGGCGCTGCGGCGACTGTCCCATTAAGCCCGGGTCAACGTATGGAAGGGCTGAACCGAATAGCGGAATTAAGGGCAAATGTGTTTGGTCTGAATATCGAGCCAGAGCTTGAAAGGTTTATTAAAGATATGCGCGACCGCCGCGATATAAACCATAAGCAAAATGAACGCGCACTGGCAGCCATATTCTTTATGGCAAAAATTCCGGCAGAACGTCACGGCGTCAATATTAGTGATCTGACTACTGACGAAAAGCGGGAACTGGTTAAAGCAATGAATCATTTTCGTGCAGTGGTGAGCTTATTTCCCAAACGGCTAACCATGCCGAATTAACCCACAACAGAAATTAATGGCGTAAACCCGCCGGGCATTCTTTTGCCCAAATTCAGGAGAAAGAACAATGCAGAACGAATTACCAAAAATGTTTGTACCCGAAACCGACCAGCTTATCGCGGTGATCGATATTGCCAAACGCGAGGAGCGCAAAGGGCGCGCGCTCGCAGTTTCAATCCGTCTTGAGGCGCTGGCAACCCATATCACCAATAAAGGGTTAAACGGCATTGAAGCGGCTGAACTGCTGCGCCGCGAAGCAACCCGCTACGAAAACGAATCCCAGGAGCTGCACTAATGGCTGACTCTATGGACCTTGTACAGCAGCGCGTTGAAGAACAGCTGCAGCGCCACATCCACAATGCCCGTATCCGAAAGGTTGGGGCTTCTTCACTGGAGTGTGAAAGCTGCGGAATAGTCATTCCCGAAGAACGCCGGGCCGCCATGCCGGGCTGTGATCTCTGCGTTACCTGTCAGGAAATCGCAGAGCTTAAAGGTAAACACTACAATGGAGGCGCTGTATGAGCACCATCCTGAAATGGGCGGGAAATAAAACCGCTATTATGCCGGAACTGATTAAGCACCTTCCTGCTGGCCCACGACTGGTTGAACCTTTCGCGGGTTCCTGTTCTGTGATGATGGCGACAGACTATCCTCATTATCTTGTCGCGGATATTAATGCTGACCTGATTAATATGTATCAGGTAATTAAAGATGAAGTAGAACACTTTATTGCTATCTCAAAGGCTCTCTTTGCCTGCAACAATTTTTCTGAACAATATTATGTTATTCGTGAAGAGTTTAATCATTTGCATTCCTTAGACTTAATCTGGAAGGCTGCTTATTTCCTTTTTCTAAATCGTCATTGTTACCGTGGGTTGTGCCGTTATAACCGTGCAGGGCATTTCAACGTACCTTACGGCAATTATAAAGCTCCCTATTTTCCCGAAGAAGAAATTAGCACTTTTGCGGAAAAGGCCCAGCGTGCAATGTTCATTTGTGCCAGCTATGACGAAACATTGGCATTATTGGTGCCTGGGGATGTTATTTATTGCGATCCGCCTTATGACGGTACTTTCAGTGCCTATCATACTGCCGGTTTTACTGAGGACGATCAGTATCAGCTGGCCTCTATTCTTGAGCGCCGGGCATCAGAAGGCCATCCGGTCATTGTTTCGAACAGCGACACTTTTCTGACTCGTTCCCTGTATCGAAATTTCACCCATGACCGCATTAACGTAAAGCGCAGCATCGGCGTTGCCGCGGGCGAAGGAAAAAGGGCTGACGAACTTATTGCTGTACTCAAGCCGGAAGTATGGGCTGGCTTTGATCCAGCCGGCGTGCCTGATTGCTCTGTCGTGCATGAGGTGCGCGCGTGAGTCATCACGAAGTTGAAAAGCACGGCGGTGCAGAAGATTCCGCCGCTGCTTTTGCCTGGAATGTACCTAAAAAGGCGATTAACCCCTACATGGACCCAGCGGAAGTAGCGCCGGTTTCTGCGCTTTCAAACCTGATTTCTCTCTATGCTGCAGATAACGAGCAGGAGCAGCTGCGCCGCGAGGCCCTGAGTAATGAGGTCTGGGAACGCTATTTCTACAATGAATCCCGTGATCCTGTTCAGCGAGAAATGGAGCAGGATCAGCTGATAAGCCGCGCCAAAATGGCCCGTGAACAGCAACAATTCAACCCCGATCTGATAATCGTTGCTGACGTGAGCGCCCAGCCAGCGCATATTAGTAAGCCGCTGCTTGAACGGATTAAATATTTCGAGGGCCTGGGCAAACCGAAGGCATATTCCCGCTATCTGCGTGAAACCATCAGGCCGTGCCTTGAACGCCTGGAGCGCGTGCGTACCAGCCAGGTTTCTGCGTCATTCCGTTTTATGGCGAGCCACGACGGGCTGGAGGGTTTACTGGTTCTGCCCGAAATGAGCCAGGAGCAGGTCAAGCGGTTATCTACCCTGGTGGCGGCACACATGAGCATGTGTCTGGATGCTGCCTGCGGTGAGTTGTTTACGGATGAAGACGTTACGCCGGAAGAGATCCGCCGGTCATGGGAAAGGGTGGCCGCTGAGGCTATGCGCCTTGATGTTATCCCGCCAGCTTTCGAGCAACTGCGTCGTAAAAAGCACCGCCGTAACTCGGTCCCCTACGAGCTTATTCCGGGCTCGCTTGCCCGTATGCTTTGCGCGGACTGGTGGTATCGCAAGCTGTGGCAGATGCGGTGCGAATGGCGGGAAGAACAGCTGCGCGCTGTCTGCCTGGTTAACAAAAAGGCGTCCCCGTATGTCAGCTATGAGGCCGTGATCCACAAACGCGAGCAGCGCCGCAAATCACTGGAGTTTTTCCGCTCGCATGAGCTGGTTAACGCTGAAGGTGACACGCTGGATATGGAAGAAGTGGTAAACGCCAGCAGCAGCAATCCGGCACACCGGCGCAACGAAATGATGGCCTGCGTTAAGGGGCTGGAGCTGATCGCAGAAATGCGTGGTGAATGCGCCGTGTTCTATACCATCACCTGCCCGTCACGCTTTCACGCAACGCTTAACAACGGCAGGCCAAACCCGAAATGGACCAGTGCCACGGTCCGTCAGAGCAGTGATTACCTGGTGAATATGTTCGCCGCCTTCCGTAAGGCGATGCACAAAGCCGGGCTGCGCTGGTATGGCGTCCGCGTTGCTGAACCACACCATGACGGCACCGTACACTGGCACCTGCTGTGCTTCATGCGCAAAAAAGACCGCAAATCCATCACCGCGCTACTGCGTAAATTCGCCATTCGTGAGGATCGGGAGGAGCTGGGCGCCAATACCGGGCCGCGTTTCAAGTCTGAGCTTATCAACCCGCGCAAGGGCACCCCGACCAGCTATATCGCCAAATACATCAGTAAAAACATCGACGGGCGCGGGCTGGCGCAGGAAATCAGTAAAGAAACGGGCAGATCACTGCGCGATAACGCTGAGAACGTAAACGCCTGGGCTTCGCTGCACCGTGTCCAGCAATTCCGCTTCTTTGGTATCCCTGGCCGCCAGGCGTACCGCGAGCTGCGCCTTCTGGCCGGACAGGCTGCCAGGGTGCAGGGTGACCAGAAGGCAGGCGCGCCTGTACTGGAAAACCCGCGACTGGATGCTGTGCTGGCCGCAGCTGATGCTGGCTGTTTTGCCACCTACATCATGAAGCAGGGCGGCGTCCTGGTTCCCCGTAAACATCAACTTGTCAGGACTGCCTACGAGCTTAACGAGGAGCCGAGCGCCTACGGTGATCATGGTGTTCGTATCTATGGCATCTGGTCCCCGATCATTGAGGGCCGGATCTGCACTCATGCAGTGAAGTGGAAAATGGTTCGTAAAGCCGTTGACCTTCAGGAGGCGACAGCCGACCAGGGCGCTAGCGCCCCTTGGACTCGTGGCAATAACTGTCCCCCTGTTGAAAATTTGAACCAGACTAGAGCAGGTCTGCCTAACATTAAAGCCATCAATGAGAAGGAGTTGCATGATTACCTCCACAATATGGGCCAGAAGGAACGGCGGGAGCTTACAGCAAGGCTGAGACTGGTAAAACCGACGCGGAAAAAAGCATACAAACAGAGTATTTCGGAGCAGCAGCGTCTGCAGCTTGAGGCAGAACTGAATGCCAGAGGGTTTGAAGGTAGTGCATCGGAGATAGATTTGCTTCTACGTGGCGGTAGCATTCCATCCGGGGCAGGGTTACGTATTTTTTACCGTAACCAGCGGCTATTGGAAGATGATAAATGGTGCCAGTGGCACTAAGACCGCCGTTTAACATTTTGTGTATTATTGAGTGGAGTAAGAGCTTCCAATCAATTGACAAAAAACAGTTTTACATTTTTTTATTCTTATTATACTGTTTATATGTACAGTTGTTGTGTGGCCGTATTCGTGTCAGGAGGGAAGATGCAGGATTATCTTTTGGAGTCGCTGAAGCTCCAGCGTATTGATTTCTTTATTAAGCTTGTAGCTGCTAGTGAGTGTAGTGACGAAGAAAAACGGCTGGCTATCCAATGGGTATCTGAGTTGACAGATGAGTTGATTGCTAAAATCCGAAACCATGAAGATAGTTGAACAATGCGTATCTTCGGTCGATGAATGTTGGTATAAACAATACAGGCAGATGTTGGAGCTGTTCTTCTAAGATTCTGTTTTTTTATGGTAATTCAATGGGATAGCTATAAGGATGTATTGTGATATAGCTCATTTTTTTTATTGGGAGCATCGCTACAATGAAATGTTATCCGAGGTGTGCTGATTAGCCACACAAAGGGCTTTTCTTAATCAAGGCATTAATGCCTGCTAAGTTACTCATAAAATTAGGTTTGATAACAATGATGAAGACATTACCTGAAACTATTGATAGACTTAGTGTGGACAGATTTAGCCTGTTGAAATGTTTTTTTTGATTTCATCAACCTATTGATCGCAAAATGGTGCTCGGATAAGGAGACTCGGATGTCTATACAAGAAAAATTCTTCCGTGATATTGACTTAAATGACCGTTTTTTCAATTCATTGAAAGCTGACTATGATGGCTTTGATACTTGGTTTATCTCTAAATCAGGCAGTAAAGCCTATGTTTCGTACAACGATAGCGGCGAGATGGATGGGTTCTTGTATTTAAAAGTAGAAGATGAGGCGATTACAGATACGGTTCCTGCATTTGAGAGAAAAGCTAGGGCAAAATTAGGCACTTTCAAAATAGATGCGCACGGAACTAAATTAGGTGAAAGGTTTGTCCGGTTAGTCTTTCAGTTTGCTATGAACAATAATCTCAAAGAAATATATGTTACAATTTTTGATAAGCATGAAGGATTAATTAGTTTATTAAAGCGTTATGGTTTCGAGTTGCAAGCAAGAAAAATTAAAGAAACAAACAATGGCTGTGAAGGTGTTTATTTCAAAAATTTGGAGTGGAGAGATTAAATGAGTTATCCTAATTATCCGTTAATTAAATTAAGAAATAGAAATTTCCTTCTTAGTATATACCCTTCATGGCATACTAGATTGTTTCCTGAATCTAAGCTGAATAATGAAGATGGAAGTTTAATTCAAGATATTTCTCATACAAATAGTATTGAAAAAGTATATCTTACGAAAATGGATGGTACGCAACATCTCCAGTTGGGTGACAATCTTTTGATCTATCGAACTTCAGATGGCCAAGGACCGGCACGTTATCGCTCAGTGGCAACTTCAGTATGTGTGGTTTTGAGCGTCAGGAATATTCATGAGTTCTCGACCTACAAAGACTTCAGGGATTACTGCGCGCCATTTAGCGTTTTTGATGAAGATGAGCTTAAGCTCTTGTATGCAAAGAAAAATTACCCTTACATTATTCGCTTCACTTATAACTTCCCGTTAACGAAAAGAATAATTAGGGATGATATTATGACCATAACCGGATATACTGATGCTAATTATTGGGGTTTCCTCCCTCTGAGTGATGCAGACTTTAAGAAAATTATTACTGATGGAGGCGTAAATGAAGGTTATATTGTCAATTAAGCCTGAATATGCTGAGCGGATTTTATCCGGCGAAAAAAAATTTGAATTTAGGAAAAGCATTTTTAAAAACAAAAATGTTGATACTGTCATCATTTATGCGACTATGCCCGTGGGTAAAGTAATTGGAGAGTTTAAGGTCGGTGATATTTTAGTAAATTCACCTTCAGAGTTGTGGAGTTTAACCAAAAATTATGCTGGAATAAGTCATAAGTTCTTTACTGACTATTTTCATCGTCGCGATAGGGCATTTGCCATTTCGGTTAAGAGCCCCAGAAGATACAGCTCTCCATTAGATTTAGAAGATATATCACCTGGGGCAAAAGCACCTCAATCTTTCCGATATGTTTAGAACCTTAATTTAAGCGCGAGCATTAGACTCGCGCCTAATCTCTTCAATGGCATCACTAAAATCTGTAATAGAAGCGGAATATATTTCTTTTAAAGGAATGTCTAGTTCAGAACATATTTTTTTTGCATTGTTTTTTTCTTCTTCAATTAAAGAGCTAATGTTATATTTTATTGTGTCTCCATCTCTTTCATTGACTCGTTGTGTAATTAAATCAATATCATTCTGTAATAAAATCACACCATCAGGTTTCAATCCTTTAAATACATCGCTTTCTATTGCAGTTATTGTTCCATCTTTGGAAGCTAATGCGAAATGTCCATCAAGTAACAATATACATCCATTTTGTGTAAGATTATCTACAGCTGCTAAGAGTATCAGTTGATTTCTGTCAATATTTTCTGTTAGCTTACTGGTTGGTAGCTCTATTTTCCCATACTCTCGAATTAATTGACTTGCACTTTTATGTATGGCCTGATTACTTTCTACATACTTTTTACATAAGTAACCTTTACCAACACCGTGGACTCCCGCGATAAAAATCAACATATTATACCTCATGTTTACGATTTATGTTAAAATATAAGCATGTAAACAATAAGGATCATGCCATGAAATATCAAGCGTTATCTATCCTTAAGCCTGCAGTAGATCTCATACTAGATGGCAAAAAAAATATTGAGATAAGATCATGGTTGCCGCCAGAAATCCCGATGAAAAATGTTGTGATTGTTCAAAATCAAAAATATTTATCTAGCGATGAAGATATGGATGATGGTGTCGCTTTGGCTATCGTCGATTTTACAGAGTTTAAAGTTTGGACAGAAGATGATTATAATGAACGCGGGCCTTCAGTGAGTTTGGGGAGAACTTGGAAAGAAGGTTACTTTACTTGGAAAATTGAAAACATAAGAAGGTTAATAAAACCAATCAGATGTAAAGCAATGAAAGGGATTTATCAGGTTGAGCTGAAAGATATTGATTTAGTGTAAGGTCTAGGTTATGGTGAAAATAATTAATTATCTGAAAAGATTATCTTTTATATTAATTTTTGTTCTTATTACTTGTTCATTCATCGTTTTCGCTTTATACAAATACTGGACTATTTTTGGTGCCTTGCCTGTAAGCCAATCTGTGGAAAAATGGGGGCAGTTTGGAGATTATATCGGAGGTGTCCTGAATCCAGGTTTAAGTTTTTTATCTATAATTTTAGTTTGTTTCACACTGTACACCACATCCAAACAATCCATGACTCAGTCATTTGAGTCGGTCCTTTTTGAACTTCTTCGATACCACAAAGAACACTTGTCGAATATTAAGGTGGTATATGATAAAGAGTCATTCAAAGGAGTGGATGCGCTCGATTGGTATATAACGGAAGTGAAGTTTAACTTTCTGAATTTGTCAAATGATGATATGTTGATTCAGGAGAGGGTTAAGTTTTCAATTGACCTTGTGTATGAAGAAGATAATTTCTTCTCGAATACGGGGCATTATTTTAGAAACCTGTATCACATATTTAAACATATAGATGAAGCTAGCTTCCTTCGTAAAAAGGAAAGAGTCAAATATGCTAAATTAGTTAGAGCGCAACTCTCATCGATAGAATCTGGTGCACTAATGTTGAATGGATTGTCAAGTAAGGGTGTTAAATCTAAAGTTTATATTGAAAAGTATTCTTTACTGCAAGGTTTCACTTTAAGTAAATCTTTTAAAAATGAGTTGAAATCTGCAGGAGCGATGAGGCTTTACAATCCTGTAGCGTACGGTGATAAATGAAAACTGAGATAATATAAGGTTTTAATGCAACCAATATTATAATTTGAAATTGTTGAGGTTATTTTAACTTCGTTTTCTTCAGAGTTTAGTAGAATGAGTTATAGACTTGATATCACTAGTGCCATTTCGATTCAGTTAACTGAGTTTTTTCTATTTTGTCAGCAATAAAACCTATTGTGCATACTGCAGATATCCGCATGAATGCGCATGATCATTCGAGGTCCAGTTTTACTGTACCCTGCCAGGATTGGCAGGGTTTTCCTTGCCTCATGCGGGTGCATGAAAACCAATGTGTAAAGTGGGCAGGCGTGGCGGGGCTACGAGCGCGCGGTTTTGGGGTTAATCGCGGTTTTGGGCCCTCAATGTCGGGCGGGCATGGTCATTTTTTGGGGCTGGTCGTGCGCGCCTGCGTCGTGGTGAGGCGCTGCGTTTTGTCGTGAGCTGCCAGGTGGCGAAAGCGCAGGACCGTTCAGCGAGGCGCTGAGGCGCTCTGATGGTGTGATAGGCGTAAGGGAATAAAAAAACCGCCCTGAGGAGGGCGGTTGATATCAAAGGCTGGCCGGGAGAGCGTCAGTCTTCATCGGTCAGGTAGGGGTCAAAGCGTATCACCTCATCACCCAGCCACTCGTTAACTTCTTTGATGCGGCCCTGCAGGGGGGTAAGTTCGTTGCGAACGAAAACGCGCGCCGCTTTTTCCACATCGCCAAACCCGCCGGTATTCGTTGGAATAATCCCCATCAGCTGCGGCGGCACGCGGTGAGCTGCCAGCATGTCATCACGGCTCACATTCTTGATGTTAAGAAACTCATCTTTCGCTGCGACTTCTGACAACGGGATGATCTGAATGCCGTCTTTCTTGCCGTTCGGGCTGTACATAAACAGGTTGCGGAAGTTGCCTGGCCCTTTCGATTTTTTCAGCGCTTCGCGTATGTTGTCCACGTCTTTCTGATCGGCGGCGGGGTCGCTCATGTACATGATAAAACCAGCATGGCTACCGTTTAGGTAATACTTACGGCGAAACAGCGTGGCCGATTCATTCAGCAGGGCGGAGGGAATGGCGGAGAGGTATTCCGGCATCCCGTAAAGCTCCTGGTTAACGTCGGGTTCCATCAGGTGAAACACGCCTCCCTCATCAAACTGATAGGGCTGCGAGTTGTAGCCATACTGTGCAAACCAGTAGGTGTCTGGGTCAATGCCACGACGGGTATATTTGGCAAGCGAGGCGCGCAGCTCCATGATCTGCCCTAACCGGTTCATGCGTTTTTCAAGGTAGGCATTACCGAATACCAGAAAGTCCTGGGTGAACCGGGAAAAGGCTTGTTTAGACAGCCAGCGGTGAGGGATGAAGGTACTGGTAAGAATATTGCGTTTTACCTGAATAGCGCTGGAGTGATGCACGGCGGCGCGATAAGTTCGCGCCAGGCCATCCATGCTGATCGGTGGTTCGTACCAGCGGTCTACCTGCACGCACTCCAGGTAATCAAATAACTCCCGGCGGTCCATCACGGGGATCGGATCGCCAAACGTAAACGCCTCCGCATGTGCATTACTGACCATGTTGGCCGTATCGGTGGCGGTCTGGCCGCGCGGTGTCTTGCTGCGGTTTTTGCGGTTAGCCATTAAAAAATCTCCACGATGTTGCTGGTACTGGCGGAAGCCCCTGCCAGTGGTTCGTTATAAAGTGCGTGCATGGTTGCCCAGGCTAAATCCGCGTGGCTGGCTTCCTCTGTGCGGGCTGCTTCGTAGGTTGGCCGGTTGCCGCTGGCGGTGGTTGAACGGCGAATGGACATAAAGGACTGCGCGATATCCAGCATCCCCGCGTCAAACTCCAGACGGCGCCCGCTGATGATGTCGTAGGCTTTAAGCACCAGAGCATTTTTTACGGTCGGGTTGTAGACAAACTCACGCGCGGCAGGGAAAAACTGCTTAACCGTTTTGTAAACGCCATCGCCAACGCCGGTCGAGTCAATGCCGATGTAGGTCACGTTGTAGCGTCTGGTGATTTCCTCAATCGCTGAGGCCTGGGCGCGGAAGTCCATCCCGCGCCACTGGTGACGCTCAAGGAGACGGAATTTACCGCCGGGAACGACGGGAGGCGCGATGACCACGCAACCGGCGCTGTCACCGTTCTGCGTTCCTTTTGCCGGGTCATAGCCGATCCAGACAGGGTGGTATGCAAACGGACGCAGTAAAAGCGGCTCGAAATCGTCCCACACATCCCAGCTGTCAACCATGCAGGACTGCAGCAACGCCAGCGGGAACACGGACGCTAGGTCGTCAACAAACTGACACATCAGCAGGTTGTTGTATTCGTCCGGGCTGTACTCCAGGCGCAGCTGGTCCAGGTCGAAAAGGTTACACCCGCCGTTTACGGCATCTTCAATGGTGACTATCTGACGGTACTGGCCGTCAGGGCATAAAACGCCGTGCGCCAGGCTACTGTGAGAAAGGTCAAATTCTACCCTGTCGGCTTTCGGTCGCCCTTTATTGAACAGGGCGCCGGACCAGAACGGGTAGGCGCTGTGCGTCAGGCTTGAAGGTGTTGAAAAATAGGTCTGACGCCATTTTTTGTGCAGCGCCATACCGGAGGCCACCTTGCGCAGCTCCTGGAATCTCGGTATCCAGAAATACTCATCAAGATACAGATTGCCGTGGTAGCTCTGCGCGGTACGGGCATTTGTACCGAGGAAGTAAAGACAGGCGCCGTTAGGCAGCACCATCGGATCGCCTTTCAGCTCAACGTCCACCTCTTTTGCGAAGTCGATGATGTACTGTTTAAAAACGTGCGCCTGCGCTTTACTGGCTGACAGAAAGATTTGATTTCGCCCCGTGGTCAGGGCGTCTATTAACGCTTCACGGGCGAAATAGTAGGTTGCACCGATCTGGCGTGACTTTAAGAGGTTGCGGATACGGTGTTTGATACCAGCGTCCCACCAGTGGCGCTGGTACTCGAACATGCCGGCGCGGAAAATCTCTTCCAGCTTTTCGATCTGTTCGTCGGTAAACAGGTTTTTTTCCGGCGGTTTGCGCGGGCCTTTATTGCGGTTGGCCACGTTGGGGTTCAGGTCTGCTTCATTCCCGCCATTGTTAAATTTACCGATCCTGGCCTGTCGTTCGGACTGACGCGCCAGCAGGTCAATTTCTTTAAAATCCTTTCCTTCCTTCTGCTCCTTCATGACGAGCTGGCAGTAACGTGCGGCGGTGGTGAGCTGCATCTGATCCAGTGGGCCATATTCTCCCCACTTATCGCGTTTTTTCCAGCTGTGAACGGTTGCAACTTTCTCGCCCAGCATTTCAGCAATGCGGGCTACGCGGTATCCCTGAAAGTACATCAGCATTGCCTGACGACGGGGATCGAGGTCTGCGGGGGTCAGTGTTGTCATGGCACAAACATACGGCCTCAAATCAGCACTTTCCCCGGTTTCGCATTGTGTGGGAGTTCGCACAAGCCCAACGCGTTGTTTACACGCGCCTATCACCGCAAACATAAGGCTCTGAACGTGTTACGAACTAACTAACCGGAGCCGGACCGATGGCAAAAAAATCTAAGCGTTTTCGTATTGGGGTCGAAGGGGCCACCACTGACGGGCGCGTTATTGAACGTGACTGGATCACCCAGATGGCGGCGAGCTATAACCCGCAGGTATACACCGCGCTGATCAATATGGAACACATCAAGGGTTTTACCCCTGATGGTCCTTTCCGTCGTTTTGGCATGGTAGAAAAACTGGAAGCGGAAGAAATCACCGAAGGGGCTTTGTCAGGGAAGATGGCGCTGTATGGCTGGATTGCCCCGACGGACGATCTGGTCACCATGACCGGTAACTGGCAGAAGCTTTTCACCTCAATGGAAGTTAACACCAGCTTTGCCGATACCGGCTCTGCTTATCTGGTTGGCCTGGCGGTTACTGACGATCCGGCAAGCCTCGGCACTGAAATGCTGCAGTTCAGCGCCAGCGCAGAACATAACCCCCTGGCGCGCCGCAAGCTGGACAAAGACAACCTGTTTACCGCTGCTCTTGAAACGCTGATCGAGTTTGAGGACGTGCCGGAAAAAACCAGCCTGTTTACCCGCGTGAAAGAGCTGCTGTCCCGCAAAGGCGCCGATGATAACGCCCGCTTTGCTGATGTGAATCAGGCTGTTGAAACCATCGCGCGTGAGCATCAGACACTGGCGGAGCAGGTCAGCACCCATCAGACCGATTTCAGTAACAAGCTGAGCGATATGCAAAAGGTTGTTGATGAGACAACCAGCGCACTCTCCACCCTGCGTGAGCAGCTTTCCACCCAGGACAGCCGCAGCGAACGCCGCCCTAATGCGACCGGCAATAACGGCGCAGAACAAACCACCGATTGCTGACGGAGCAAAAGCACAATGAAAAAAGAGACACGTTTTAAATTCAACGGCTATCTGACGCAGCTCGCCAAACTCAACGGCGTATCTGTGAGCGATATCGCCTCGAAATATACGGCTGAGCCGTCCGTTGCGCAGACGCTGGAAACGAAAATCCAGGAGTCTTCCTCGTTCCTGCAGAAAATCAACATTATCCCGGTTGATGAACAGTCCGGCGAGCGTCTGGGGCTGGGTATTGGTTCCAGTATTGCCGGAAATACTGATACCACTCAAAAAGACCGTGAACCCGTTGATCCGACTTACATCGACGGTGAAGGGTACAAGTGTACCCAGACTAACTCTGATACGGCGCTGCCTTATGCGAAGTTGGATTTATGGGCCAAATTCCAGAACTTCCAGACGCGCATCCGTGACGCCATCATTACCCGCCAGGCGCTTGACCGCATCATGATCGGATTCAACGGCGTGAAGCGTGAGAAAACGTCAGACCGCGCGACCTATCCACTGCTGCAGGATGTGAATATCGGCTGGCTGGAGAAAATCCGCCAGGAGAAACCCGTCCAGGTAATGGATAAGATCGTGTCCGAAGGCGAGGTGATTTCTCAGACTATCCGTGTTGGTAAAGGCGGTGATTTCCTGAATCTGGACGCGCTGGTTATGGGCGCCGTGAATGAGAAAATCGCGCCGTGGTATCAGGAAGATACGGAGCTTGTGGTTATCGTCGGGCGCCAGTTACTGGCAGATAAATATTTCCCGATCGTCAACCGTGACCAGCCAAACAGCGAAGCGCTGGCGGCAGATCTTATCGTCAGCCAGAAGCGTATCGGCAACCTCCCGGCCGTTCGCGCGCCGTTCTTCCCGGCGAATGCTATGCTGATCACCCGCCTGGATAACCTGTCTATTTACTGGCAATCAGGCTCCCGCCGCCGTTCGGTCATCGACAATCCGAAGCGTGACCGCGTGGAGAACTTCGAGTCCGTTAACGAGGCGTATGTTGTCGAAGATTACGACGGTGTTTGCCTGGTTGAGAACATCGAGCTGTTGCCCGTGCAGGCAGGTGGCAATGCCAGCCCAGCGCTGACAACTGAAACCATCCAGGAAATCGTCACGGCAGCGGTGAAAGGCGCGCTTGATGCGCAGGCAGCTGGCGGTGCTGGCGCCGGAGCGTGATAAATGAATCCGTTCCGTGCTCACACTCAGTATGTACAGGCACAGGATGCCGCCCGGCAGGGCGGCAGTAATGCCAGCCTGACGGGCTACAACCAGATGCTGTTACAGCTGACAGAACACCGCAGGCGCCTTAAAACCGTCCAGTCAAATGAGCGCAAGGCTCAGCTCAAACGTGAGTTTCTTCCCGCTTATGCCTCATGGATTGCCGGTTTACTGGATGCTGACGCGTCAGGCCAGGACGACGTGGCGATGTACGTCATGATCTGGCGCATTGATGCCGGAGACTATACCGGCGCGCTGGACATTGCCCGCCATGCCATTAAACACGGCTGGGTCCTGCCGCAGCGATTCAACCGGACCTGCGGGACCGCTGTTGCGGAAGAGTTTGCCGACGCGGCAATGCGCGCTTTTTCTGCCGGTGAATCATTCAGTGCCGCCATTCTTACCCAGGTGCTCGATATCGTTGAAGGTCAGGATATGCCGGATCAGTCCCGCGCCCGACTTCATAAGGCGATGGGCTACGCGCTGCGGGATAACGATCAGGCAGTGGCGGCACTTAACCATCTGAAGCGTGCCCTGCAGCTGGATAACAGTTCTGGCGTCAAAACCGAAATCAACAAGCTTGAAAGCCGATTGCGACAGGCAATGTCGGCTTAACGAATCGTGCCAACGCGCGGGGCGGCACGGGGTGGCGACAGGCTTTATGCCGCGTCAAAACCCCGTCCACCGCCCAACTATTTGGGAGTGCCAGAAATATGCAATTCGTTTCGCCGGAACAGGCCGGGGAAAGTACCCAGGACGTTATTAAAAACACCAGTTTCTGGCCTGATGTCAGGGTTTCAGAGTTCCGCCGTTATATGCGCATGGATGGGAGTGTCACCGATCCGCGCCTGCGTCTGGCGTTGCTGACAGCGATTGCTGAAGTTAACGCCGATCTTTATGAGTTCCGCGAGAAACAACGGGCGCAGGGGTATGCGAGCCTGGCCGACGTCCCTGCTGATGTGATCGACGGCGAAAGCCAGCGGCTCATGCTGTATCGCCGTGCGGTGTTTTGCTGGGCAAAAGCAAATCTGGTTGAGCGCTATCGCGATTTTGACGCAACCGGCGACGGGAGCAAGAAAGCCGAAGATATCGAAACAACCTTAGGCGATCTGTGGCGCGATGTGCGCTGGGCGGAGTCCCGCCTGCGCGATTTGCCGCATATGACGGTGGAGCTGATTTGATGAAAGTGCGTGCGCATCAGTATGACACGGTGGACGCACTCTGCTGGCGCCATTACGGGCGCACGCAGGGAGTCACTGAACAGGTGCTGCAGGCGAATCCGGGGCTGGCTGAATATGGCCCCTTTTTACCGCACGGGCTGCAGGTGGAGCTGCCGGATATCACGGTGTCAACCACTGCGCAGACTGTCCAGTTATGGGACTGAACTATGACGCTAGAACGAATCAGCGCCTTTATCACTTACTGCGTTGCCCTGCTCCTGGCATGGCTCGGCGATTTGTCTCTTAAAGATGTATCGACCATTACCGGTCTTGCGCTGGGGATTATTACTGCAGCGGTGACCTGTTATTTACGCTGGAAAGCCTACCAGCTGCTGCGGGACGGCAGAATATCCAGGGGGGAATATGAGTCCTTCAATCGTTAAGCGTTGCCTGGTCGGCGCGGTGCTGGCGATTGCCGCCACGCTGCCGGGCTTTCAGTCGCTTCATACCTCCGTCGAGGGGCTGAAACTGATTGCTGATTTCGAAGGGTGCCGCCTGCAGCCATACCAGTGCAGCGCCGGGGTCTGGACTGACGGGATCGGCAATACGTCCGGGGTAGTGCCGGGCAAAACCATAACGGAGCGACAGGCCGCGCAGGGGCTGATTAATAACGTGTTGCTGACGGAAAAAAGGATTGAAGCCTGCCTGCAGGTTAAGCCACCTCAGCATGTTTACGATGCCCTGATCAGTATCGGCTTTAATGTCGGAACGGGGGCAATCTGCCGGTCAACAATGGTTTCTTACATCAATCGCCAGCAATGGTGGCAGGCGTGCAACCAGCTCCCACGCTGGATTTATGTAAATGGTCAACGGAATAAAGGGCTGGAAAACCGGCGCGCCCGTGAGTTTGCCTGGTGCCTTAAAGGGGCGGGGATATGACGCGCGCGCTGGCGGTGATCCTGGCTCTGGTGCTGGCGTTGCTGGGCTGGCAGTCATGGCGGCTCAACAATGCCGGTCACACCATCGCGACGCAGGCTGAGGCGCTTACAAATAACAAGCAGGAGCTGGCGAAGAAAAACAGCCATCTTATCAGCCTGTCCATTCTTACCGAAACCAACAGCCGGGCGCAGACGCAACTTTATGCTGCAGCGGAGGAGAATTCCGCGCTGTTGCGGAGTCGCCAGCGCCGGATCGAGGAGCTAAAACGTGAAAACGAGGATTTACGCCGCTGGGCTGACACTCCTTTGCCAGCTGACATTATCCGGCTGCGGGACCGCCCGACCCTCGCCGGAGGTGCAGCTTACCGTGAGTGGTTGTCCAAAAGTGACGCAATGCCGCCTGGACAGGTCAGCGCCGCGCAGTAATGGGGATTTGAACCTGGTGCTGGATGAGACTGAGGCCGCCTGGGCGGTATGTGCCGACAAAGTGGACACGATCATAGCGTGTCAGGAGCGAGACAGTGAACAAGCCGCAGTCCTTACGCAACGCCCTGAATAAATCGGTGGCGTATGTCCGTGACAACCCGGACAAACTGCACCTTTTTGTTGATAACGGTTCGCTGGTCGCAACCGGCGCCCGTTCAATGTCATGGGAATATCGCTACACCCTGAACGTGGTGATTGAAGACTTTAGCGGCGACCAGAATTTAGTGATGGCGCCCGTGCTGCTCTGGTTAATGACCAATCAACCGGACGCTATTAACAACCCGGAGCTGCGCGAAAAACTTTTTACCTTTGACGTCGATATCCTGAGCAACGATCTGTGTGATATCAGTCTCAATCTGCAGCTCACGGAGCGCGTGATTGTCAGCACAGATGGCACCGTATCGAGCGTTGAAGCGGTGCAGGAACCCGACGAACCCGAAGAAATGTGGACGGTGAAACGTGGATGACCTGCAGAGGGTGGATGACTGGCTGTCGGCCCTGCTGGCGAATCTGGAACCGGCAGCCCGCAATCGTATGATGCGACAGTTGGCGCAGGAGCTGCGTCGGTCGCAACAGCAAAACATCAGGCTGCAGCGCAATCCAGACGGCACCGCTTTTGAGCCGCGCCGGGTAACGGCCAGAAGTAAAAAGGGGCGCATAAAGCGCCAGATGTTCGCCAAATTGCGCACCACTAAATACCTGAAAACTGCAGCCACTGCGGACTCTGCCAGCGTGCAGTTTGATGGGAAAGTCCAGCGCATCGCTCGTGTTCACCATTATGGCCTGCGTGAGCGAGTCAGACGCAACGGCCCGGAGGCCCGGTACCCGGCACGCCGTCTTTTGGGCGTGAATGATGAGGTGGAAACCGTTACCCTTAACACCTTGATGCGCTGGCTCATGGAATAGCTTTACTTCTTTCTTCTTTTGCCCGAGTGCCTTTTAATTTTTTTAGATTCTATTATTGTTTTTTTTAAGGTTGACGATTCAATGGGTAATGTTTTCATTATTGGTGCTTTGAATATTTCTGCTACTGAGTATCCTGCTCTTGCCACACAAATAACACTAAATAAAATAATAGATAAGGTAAAGATTTCACAATTGTCTGCTGACCATTGTGCAAAGGGTAGTTTAATTTGTGATGGCGCGTTTGAATACTCCAAAACTACGTACATACCATAGAGGAAAGTTGCCGCTGTTTCTATATTCCATAGGGCGTTTAGAATGTTTTTATAAATCTCGAACTTACTCATTCTTATAAGTAAGGCTCCCTGAACAATTGAGAGTGTAAGTATCAAGCATATGTATTTAATTAAATCCTTTGTATCTGTAGAGTCTACGTTGTCCCAAATATAAGTTGCAATCGTAAGAAGAACAAGGATGGAAAGGTAAATTCCCCAAGGTAAATTCAAGCCAAATTTAAATTTCATCGGTCTCTCTTTTTTTTCACATTGTGTGATTTACGAAACAATGTTCAAAACATGCCTGAGTTTGCTTTGGCTGGCAAATTAAAAATATGAACGCACAACTAACCGAAATCATGCGCCTTATCACCAACTTGATCCGCACCGGCATCGTAACCGAAGTGGACCGGGAAAACTGGCTGTGCCGGGTGAAAGTGGGCGAGCTTGAAACCAACTGGATTAACTGGCTGACACTGCGCGCAGGCGGTGCCCGTACATGGTGGTGCCCGTCGCCGGATGAGCAGGTGGTGGTGCTGAGTATGGGCGGCAATCTGGAAACCGCTTTTGCCTTACCTGCGATCTATTCCAACCAGTTCGCGCCACCGTCGGAATCAGTGGACGGCTGCGTAACGGAATACCCGGACGGTGGATGGTTTGAATATGAACCCTCGACCGGCCGCTGGCATGTGCGGGGTATCAAATCCATGGTGATCGAGGCTGCAGATAACATAACCCTGAAAACGGGGGAGTTTGTGGTGGAAGCAAGTAACACGCGCATAAACAGCGAGGTGGTGATCAATGGTGGCGTCACCCAGGGCGGCGGCGCCATGAGTTCTAACGGGATCGTAGTCGATAAACACGGTCATACCGGCGTTAAGTCCGGCGGCGATACATCGGGAGGTCCTGTATGACGCTGTATATCGGTATGAATCAGGGCAATGGCAAAGCCATTTCTGATGCGGACCATTTGCGGCAGTCGGTCAGGGATATTCTGCTGACTCCCCAGGGAAGCCGTATAGCCCGCCGGGAATATGGTTCCCCGCTGTCAGCATTGATTGACCAGCCCCAGAACCCGGCGCTGCGCCTGCAGATTATGGCGGCTGTTTACGTATCGCTGAGTCGCTGGGAGCCTCGGCTTATGCTGGATTCCATCACCATCAACAGCAGCTTTGACGGCTCCATGGTGGTTGAGCTAACCGGGAAGGGCAATAACGGCGCGCCTGTTTCACTTTCGGTATCAACAGGAGCAGAAAATGGCAGTCATTGACCTTTCCCAGCTCCCCGCGCCGCAAATTGTTGACGTGCCGGACTTTGAATCTCTGCTGGCTGAGCGTATGGCCGCCTTTGTGGCCCTGTATCCGGCAGACGAACAGGACGCGGTGCGGCGCACGCTTGAGCTGGAATCTGAACCCATCACCAAACAACTGCAGGAAAACACGTACCGGGAAATCCTGCTGCGCCAACGTATCAACGAGGCGGCGCAGGCGGTCATGGTGGCTTATGCCATAGGCGGCGATCTTGATCAGATGGCGGCCAACTACAACGTGAAGCGGCTGACGGTTACACCTGCCGATAACGACGCGGTGCCGCCGGTCCCAGCGGTAATGGAAAGTGACGAGGCGTTGCGCCTGCGTGTTCCAGCTGCATTTGAGGGGCTGTCCGTTGCGGGGCCAAAGGCGGCTTATGAGTTTCACGCTAAAAGCACGGACGGGCGAGTCGCTGACGCCAGCGCAACCAGCCCGGCACCGGCGGAGGTGGTGCTTACCGTACTGAGCCGTGAGGGCGACGGAACGGCAGCGGCGGACCTGCTGGCGGTGGTTGAACAGGCGCTTAACAGTGAGAACGTGCGGCCGGTTGCTGACCGTCTGACGGTGCGCAGCGCTGAAATTATTCCGTACAGCGTAGATGCAACGATCTTTCTTTACCCGGGGCCAGAAGCTGAGCCGGTGATGGAGGCGGCAAAGGTCAGCCTGCAGAAATATATCGCCAGCCTGACGAGGCTGGGGCGCGATATTCGCCGCAGTGCTATTTATGCCGCGCTGCATGTGGAAGGTGTGCAACGTGTTGAACTGGCCTCGCCGCTCGCTGATGTGGTGCTGGATAAGACACAAGCCGCTTCATGTACGGAATGGAGCGTAACCAACGGGGGGACGGATGAATAGTCTGCTTCCTCCTGGTTCATCGCCGCTTGAGCGCCGCCTGGCGCAGACCTGCAGCGGAATTTCCGATCTGAAGGTGCCGCTGCGCGATTTATGGAACCCGGCAACATGCCCGGTCAAGTTTCTGCCATATCTGGCGTGGGCCTTTTCGGTTGATCGCTGGGACGAAGGATGGGCGGAGAGCGTGAAGCGCCGCGTGGTGCAGGATGCGTTCTATATCCATCAGCATAAGGGCACAACCAGCGCAGTGCGGCGTGTGGTGGAGCCGTTCGGATTTCTGATCCGCATCATTGAATGGTGGCAGACCGGTGAGGCGCCGGGCACGTTTCGCCTGGATATTGGGGTGCAGGACCAGGGCATAACAGAGGAAACCTATCTGGAGCTGGAGCGCCTGATCGGTGACGCCAAACCCTGCAGTCGGCATCTGATAGGCATGTCCATAAATCTGCAGACGAGCGGGCCATGTTTTGTGGGGGCTGCCACCTATAGCGGCGAAGAAATCACGATTTACCCGTATATCAACGAAACCATCCTTTCCGGTGGTTCTGCCTACGAGGGCGGCGCCGTCCATGTTATTGACACAATGAGAGTGAACCCATGAGCGCAAAATTTTATACCCTGCTGACGGATATCGGCGCGGCGAAACTGGCAAATGCCGCCGCGCTCGGTGTTCCGCTTAAAATTACACAGATGGCGGCGGCGTGCTGCCAACGCCAAACGCACAGCAGACAAAGCTGGTCGGTGAAAAACGCCGTGCAGCTCTGAATATGCTGTATATCGATCCGCAGAATAGCAGCCAGGTGATAGCTGAGCAGGTGATACCTGAAACAGAGGGCGGTTGGTGGATTCGTGAAGTTGGGTTGTTTGATGAAACCGGCGCTCTGATTGCCGTCGGTAACTGCCCGGAGAGCTACAAGCCGCAGCTGGCAGAGGGCAGCGGGCGCACGCAGACCGTTCGTATGGTACTTATTACCAGCAGCACGGACAATATCACCCTGAAGATTGATCCATCGGTAGTGCTTGCAACCCGTCAATACGTCGATCAGGTTGCAACAGGAATGCTTAAAAAAGCCGAAAATGGTGCTGATATTCCTGATAAGCAGAAGTTCTTACAGAATACCGGACTTTTCAATATTGTTAATCCAACAAGCCCAAACCAGACCGTACTCTATACACCGGACATGAAAAAATGCCTGGTCATCCGTGAGGACGGTTCATGGGGGGCTAGGGTAGTCAATAACGGTCAGGTGATAGCGCTGCCTGTGAGTGCAGGTGGAACCGGGGCAGCAACCGAAGAGGATGCCCGAAAAAATCTTGGTATTGATCTTCTGCTTGAAGGTAAGCAGCCGCTGAACAATGTGCTGACAGCCTTTGCCGGGCTGACGATGCAACAGAACACCTTCCCTTATTTCACTGGAGATAAACAGGTGGCAGTGACCGCGATCAGTGAGTTTATGCGCGTGATGCTGGGGAAAGTAGATGCAGCCAGTATTGCGGCTTATCTGGGGATGGGAAGTGGTGCACCGGTTATTGGCTCTCCTTTTGCATGGCCTTTGGCGCAGATGCCGAGTGACGTATTTGACGACATGAAAAACATGGTTTTTTTGAAAGTGAATGGCGCGCCATTTGATAAGAATAAATACAGCAAGTTAGGTGTGACATACCCGTCTGGCGTGTTGCCGGATATGCGTGGCGAGTTCATACGGGGTTATGACGACGGACGCGGGGTTAACCCTTCTCAGAATTTGCTCGGTTGGGCTGCCGATGAGTTCAAAACACACAAGCATCCCTTCTTGGGGTCAGGCGGTGCAGCCGGGAATAATACCGTTTTTGGTGTCGAAACAGGCATCAGGGGAATTTATACCAATGGCATAAACCAGCCTGATGGCTCAGTAGCGCCTGCATTTCAGGATCCAGGTGGAACAGAAACTCGCCCACGTAGCGTGGCATTCAATTTTATTGTGAGGGCGGCGTAATGGCTAAAGCGACACTAAATAAAAACGGTATTGCCACAAAAGCCGGTGATATCACGGTTTATAACTATGACAGTTGTACGGGAGAATATCTGTCTGAGTCAGTTGAATACCTCTCTGTTGGGGTTGGTATCCCTGCCGACTCATGCACAGATGCGCCCCCAGTGAAAAAATGCGGTTTTACTGTTTGCCGTAATGTGGGCAGTAATCTCTGGGAATATATCGAAGACCACCGGGGGGAGCTAGCCTATGAAACGGCGACAGGCAAACCGATAGTCATTTCTGTGCCGGGAGCGTATGACGACAGTATAACGCTCGTAGCACCGTCAACACCTTATGATAACTGGAACGGTAGCGAGTGGGTAACAGATGAGAAGATGCAAAAAAATGCTCAGGTTAAGGCTGCAGAGCAGAAAAAAACCGCACTGCTGGCTGTTGCTCAGAGTACCATCAGCCTGTGGCAGACTGAGCTACAACTCGATCTCATCAGTGATGAGGACAAAGTTAAACTGAAATTATGGATGCATTATATTCGCGACTTGCAGGCCATAAAAACATCTGAGGCGCCTGATGTTTTTTGGCCTGAAGAACCTGAGTTAGCTTAGCTCTAAAGATGAATTCGGCTTACGTCGCCAGTTCAGGATGAAAGATTTAATGGTCTTATTATCTTCAACGAAATGATAGCAAGCCGAAGCCATCACTAAATTAATGAAGGCCAAAAATGTCCAGATAAACCATGTAGGGAATGATGCAAAGGTGTCATGATATTTGGTTATGTAAATCATTATGGGTAATTGCATCAGGTAAAATGAGTAACTTATTTTTCCTAAATATATCAATGGTAAAGTAAGAGCGTTTTTATTAATTGCCGCGGCTGCGAGGTAATAAACAACAAAACATGTTGCTGGTAATGTAATGTAGTTGTTTTGCATCCAGCCATTATTGTTGGTTGGAGAAATGAAAAATAGAGAAGCTATAGCAAGAATAAACAGAGTGTTGTTAAGTTTGGTAATGCGAAAGCCGCGAGAGAAGATACAACCAATGGCTACTCCTGCGACAAATTCGGGCAG
This sequence comes from Citrobacter sp. Cpo142, assembly GCF_030332425.1. Taxonomy (NCBI): domain Bacteria; kingdom Pseudomonadati; phylum Pseudomonadota; class Gammaproteobacteria; order Enterobacterales; family Enterobacteriaceae; genus Citrobacter; species Citrobacter sp. Cpo142. The sequence goes on along the minus strand of NZ_JAOWHW010000069.1, from coordinate 49,082 downwards.
ACGATGAATAGGGCTGACATAATAACGAGGAAAAGCAGCGCTATTAGTTAGTATCATAGATGTTGGTATGATTATTGATGATATCAATACTGCAATACCTAATGCGACAACCGGTCTTTTTTTAATCACTGGCAACAGGAGTGGGAAAACAAAGTAAAAAAACATTTCGGTTGAAACGGACCAGGAACCGCCGAAGTTCCATTGGCTAAAACTATCCGGAAACCATGACTGTGCAGTAGTTAAAAACAATAAAATATATGTTGAGATTTGCGTTGTGTTGTACTCAAAAAGGAAAGGGGCTGTAATTAATCCCATGATCAGATAAGCGGGGAATATTCTGGCAATTCGGGAACGATAGTAATTATCCTTCATGCCATTTCTTGATGCCCATGCCATGACAAAACCAGAAAGAACAAAGAAGAAAGACATCCCGATAGCACCATTGTTGATAATAGACTGCAGCCAGTCAGAGACATCAGCCTTATATCTGAGATTACAGTGGAATAAAAATACATAGAAAGCAGCAACAAAGCGGAATATCGTTAATCCGTGAAGGTCATTTCTGATGTTCATAGTCATATTCAGGTTAAATTTTTTCTGATGCTAACACAGCATGGGATGGCGATGCCCATCGTTTTCTTCATTCTAAGCCAAAATGCAAATTCATACTCCCTGAATTGTACCATCTCTCACACACATCCTGCCGCGTGCGCCGCACGCCTATCAACCAGAACATATGCACACCCCCTGTAAACCGGAGAGACTGACTTATGGCTCAGGATTATCACCACGGTGTGCGCGTCGTTGAGGTCAACGATGGCACCCGCCCCATTTCAACAGTAAGCACGGCAATTGTCGGTATGGTCTGTACAGGCGATGATGCAGATGCGTCCGTGTTCCCTCTTAATAAGCCGGTCCTGCTTACCGACGTGCTGACCGCCAGCGGTAAAGCAGGCGAGTCCGGCACGCTGGCCCGCTCGCTGGATGCAATTGCCGACCAGGCTAAACCCGTGACCGTCGTTGTGCGCGTTGCGCAGGGTGAAACCGAAGCGGAAACAACCTCCAACATTATCGGCGGCGTGACAGCTGACGGTAAAAAAACGGGCATGAAAGCGTTGTTATCTGCGCAGTCACAGCTCGGCGTTAAGCCGCGCATTCTTGGCGTGCCGGGGCACGACACGCAGGCTGTTGCCACTGAGCTGCTGAGCGTGGCGCAGAGTCTGCGCGGGTTCGCCTATCTGTCAGCCTACGGCTGCAAAACGGTAGAGGAAGCCATTGCCTACCGCGCTAATTTTAGCCAGCGCGAGGGGATGCTGATCTGGCCTGATTTCATCAGTTTTGACACCGTGCTGAATGCTGACGCAACGGCTTACGCCTCAGCCCGTGCGCTTGGCCTGCGTGCCAAAATTGACGAACAGACCGGTTGGCACAAATCCCTGTCCAACGTGGGCGTGAACGGCGTCACCGGCATTTCTGCTGATGTGTTCTGGGATTTGCAGGACCCGGCAACCGATGCGGGGCTGCTGAACCAGAACGATGTCACCACGCTGATCCGCAAAGACGGTTTCCGCTTCTGGGGTTCCCGCTGCCTCAGTGACGATCCTCTGTTTGCCTTTGAAAACTACACCCGCACCGCGCAGGTACTGGCTGACACCATCGCAGAAGCGCACATGTGGGCGGTGGATGGCGTGCTTAACCCGTCGCTGGCCCGCGACATTATCGAAGGTATTCGCGCCAAACTGCGCAACCTGAAAACGCAGGGCTATATCATCGGCGCCGACTGCTGGCTGGATGAGTCCGTAAACGATAAAGATTCCCTGAAAGCCGGGAAACTCACTATCGATTACGACTATACGCCGGTACCGCCTCTGGAAAACTTGATGCTGCGCCAGCGCATCACCGATCAGTATCTGCTGGATTTCTCCAGCCAGGTCAGCGCGTAAGGGGACAATATGGCTTTACCACGCAAGTTAAAACACCTGAACCTGTTTAACGACGGGAACAACTATCAGGGGATCGTTGAGTCTCTGACCCTGCCTAAATTCGGCCGCAAGTTTGAAAAGTATCGCGGCGGCGGTATGCCCGGTTCGGCTGATGTTGATCTGGGGCTGGATGATGGCGCGCTGGACACGGAATTTTCAATCGGTGGCACCGAACTGTTGTTATTCAAACAGATGGGTAAAGCCACCGTTGACGGTATCCAGCTGCGTTTCACCGGCTCCATTCAGCGTGACGATACCGGCGAAGTGCAGGCCGTTGAGCTGGTTGTGCGCGGGCGACATAAAGAAGTCGATTCCGGCGAATGGAAAACCGGGGAGAGCAATACCACAAAAGTCAGCAGCACCAACAGCTACGCGAAGCTGACCATTAACGGCGAGGTGCTCTATGAGGTTGATGTGATCAACATGATTGAAATCGTTGATGGTGTGGACCTGATGGAAGAACACCGCAACGCCCTGGGCCTCTGATCTACTTTAAAGGCGCGGGCAGCCGCGCCAGTACCTTATTAACAGGAAATGACAATGAGCGAACAACAGACTGAAAAAACCGTACAGCTGGACACCCCAATCAAACGCGGTAAAACCGAAATTGCCGAAATTGTGCTGCGCAAGCCGCAGTCCGGCGCGCTGCGTGGCACCCGTCTGCAGGCGATCATGGATATGGACGTCGGCGCGATGATGACGATTATTCCCCGCATCTCCACGCCCGCGCTGACCGCTCAGGAAATGGCTGAAATGGACCCAGCCGATCTCACCGCGCTGTCGGTTGAGGTGGTCACTTTTTTGTTGAAGAAATCGGTGCTTGCCGGTTTGCCGACAGCCTGACGGTAGAAGACCTGGTGGCTGATATCGCCACCATTTTTCACTGGCCGCCGTCCGTCACTGACGTTATGCCGCTGACCGAAGTGCTGGAGTGGCGGCATAAAGCGATACAGAGAAGCGGGGCCAGCGATGAGTGACACTAACCTGCGTTTGCAGGTAATTCTAAATGCGGTTGATAAGCTCACCCGCCCATTCCGATCAGCGCAGGCCAGTTCTAAAGAGCTGGCTACCGCCATTCAGCAAAGCCGCGCAAGATTAAAAGAACTGGACGCCCAGGCGGGCCGTATTGACGGTTTCCGCAAGGCAAGCGCGCAGCTGGCCGTCACCGGCAACAGTCTTAAAGCCGCACGCGAAGAAGCGGCGAAGCTTGCCACGCAGTTCTCGGCCACTAATCGCCCGACGGCGGCGCAGGCGCGTCTGCTGGAGCAGGCAAAAAACCGCGTTAACGAGCTGCAAAGCAAATACAACGGCCTGCGTCAGTCGGTGCAGCGTCAGCGTCTTGCGCTCAATGAGGCCGGGCTGGACACCAAAAAGCTGAGCAGTGCGCAGCGGGAGCTGCGGCAGAATGCCGACGAAACCCGGCAGGCGCTGGACCGACAGCAGAAATCCCTTAAACGCCTGGGCGAGCAGCAAGCCCGAATGAACGCTGTCCGCGATCAGTATTCGCGGCGTCTTGAGGTGCGGGATCGTATCGCGGGCGCGGGAGCAACGACGACTGCCGCCGGGCTGGCGATGGGCGCGCCGGTGATGGCAGCTGTTAAAAGCTATGCCAGCATGGAAGATGCGATGAAAGGCGTTGCAAAGCAGGTTAATGGGCTGCGGGACGACAACGGCAACCGCACAAAACAGTTTTACGACATGCAGGATGCCATTAAGGCCGCCAGTGAACAGCTGCCGATGGAGAATGGCGCTATTGACTATGCCGCGCTGGTTGAAGGTGGCGCGCGCATGGGCGTGACCAACCAGGACGATCCTTACGAAGACCAGAAACGTGACCTGCTGGCCTTTGCATCCACGGCGGCAAAAGCTGCAACGGCCTTTGAGCTGCCCGCCGATGAGCTGGCGGAAGGATTGGGGAAAATCGCGCAGCTCTATAAAGTGCCGACGCGCAATATTGAACAACTGGGCGATGCGCTGAACTACCTGGACGATAACGCCATGTCAAAGGGTGGGGACATTATTAACGTCCTGCAGCGTATGGGGGGCGTGGCTGACCGCCTTGACTTCCGAAAGGCTGCTGCGCTGGGTTCAACATTCCTTTCTCTTGGGGCTGCCCCGGAAATTGCCGCCAGTGCCTCTAATGCCATGGTGCGTGAACTGTCCATTGCCACCATGCAAAGTAAACGCTTCTTTGAAGGTATGAACCTGCTGAAACTCAATCCTGCGGAGATTGAAAAGCAGATGACCACCGATGCCATGGGCACCATTCACCGGGTTCTGGAGAAGGTCAACAATCTGCCGCAGGATAAACGCCTGTCAGCCATGACAATGATTTTTGGTAAAGAGTTTGGCGATGATGCGGCAAAGCTGGCTAACAACCTGCCGGAGCTGCAGCGTCAGCTGAAACTCACATCAGGCAGTGGTGCTAATGGCTCCATGCAGAAAGAATCCGACATTAACAAGGATTCATTGTCTGCGCAGTGGTTGCTGGTTAAGACTGGCGTGCAGAACGCTTTCAGCAGTCTGGGGGAAACGCTGCGCCAGCCGCTGATGGATATTATGGGCATGGTTAAGGGCGTGACCGGGGCGCGGCGTCGCTGGGTGGAGCAGAATCCCGTACTGGCTGGCTCGCTGATGAAAGTGGCGGCGGCTACGGCGGCTGTCACTGTCGGGCTGGGTACACTTGCCGTGGCGGTAGCTGCTGTGCTTGGGCCGATTGCGGTGATTCGGTTTGGCCTGTCTGTGCTGGGTGTAAAAACATTACCTTCCGTTGCTGCAGCAGTAACACGTACTGGCAGTGCCCTGTCATGGCTGGCAGGTGCGCCGCTTGCCGTGTTCCGTGCCGGTATGTCAGGCATCCGTAATGTTATCGGTATGGTGATGAACCCGCTGGCGGCGTTGCGGGGTGGGCTGACAGCTGCCGGTGGCGTGTTGCGTTTTCTTGTTTCTGGTCCGCTGGCCCTCCTTCGCGTTGCGCTGTACGGGATTTCTGGATTGCTGGGCGCCCTGCTTAGTCCGATAGGGCTCGTTGTGGCGGCGCTGGCTGGCGTGGCGCTGGTTGTCTGGAAATACTGGCAGCCGATAAGCGCATTTTTAGGCGGAGTGGTTGAAGGGTTCAAAGCTGCAGCTGCGCCTATCAGTGCGGCGTTTGAGCCACTGCAGCCTGTTTTCCAGTGGATAGGTGACAAGGTCCAGGCATTGTGGGGCTGGTTTACTGATCTGCTGACGCCGGTTAAATCCACCTCTGCAGAACTGCAAAGCGCGGCGTCAATGGGGCGACAGTTCGGGGAAGCGCTGGCGGCAGGGCTGAACATGGTCATGCACCCGCTGGATTCGCTTAAATCGGGCGTGTCCTGGCTGCTTGAAAAACTTGGCATTGTCAGCAAGGAGGCTGCTAAAGCGAAGCTTCCTGAGCAGGTCACGCGGCAGCAACCAGCCACGGTAAGCACAGACGGTAAAGTCGTGCTGCCGCCTGGCGGATTCCCGCCGATGGGTTTTGCTGGCATGTACGACAGCGGCGGTACCATTCCGCGCGGTCAGTTCGGCATCGTGGGTGAGAATGGCCCTGAGATTGTGAACGGCCCGGCAAATGTCACCAGCAGGCGGCGTACTGCTGCACTGGCTTCCGTTGTTGCGGGCGTCATGGGTGTGGCAGCGGCTCCTGCTGAAGCCTCGCCGCTGCATCCATATAGCCTGCCAGCGATAGAGTACAAACAAAGCCAGTCAGCTAAATCCGTCAGTGCGCCGCAGGCAATTCGTTATGAAATTAACGCGCCTATTCATATCACCGCCCAGCCGGGGCAGAGCGCGCAGGATATTGCCCGCGAAGTGGCGCGGCAGCTTGATGAGCGTGAGCGCAGGGCCAGGGCAAAAGCGCGCAGTAATTTCAGTGATCGAGGGGGATATGAATCATGATGATGGTGCTGGGGTTATACGTATTCATGCTGCGCACCGTGCCCTATCAGGAGCTGCAGTATCAGCGCAGCTGGCGGCACGCAGCCAACAGCCGGGTTAACCGGCGCCCGTCAACGCAGTTTCTTGGGCCGGATAACGATTCCTTGACGCTGTCCGGCGTCCTGCTGCCGGAGATTACCGGCGGCAGGCCTTCTTTGCTGGCGCTGGAGCAGATGGCGGAGCTAGGGAAAGCCTGGCCTCTGATTGAGGGGAGCGGGACGATTTACGGAATGTTTGTGATCGAGAGTCTGAGCCAGACAAAAACAGAATTTTTTGAGAGCGGTATGCCCCGGCGCATCGAGTTTTCGCTGAGCCTCAAACGGGTGGATGAATCGCTGTCTGATATGTTTGGCAGCCTCAGCGATCAGCTCAGTAATTTGCAGGACTCTGCTGCCTCTGCGATTGGGGGGATTAAGAATACGGTAGGAGGATTGCTGCAGTGAACGTTAATTCTGATCTTCTGAATCTGAACAGCAAAAGCCCGGCTTTCAGTATCGTCATTGAAGGTAAGGACGTGACGACCGTGCTGGATACCCGCCTGATGAGTCTGACGCTGACGGATAACCGGGGCTTTGAAGCGGACCAGCTTGATCTGGAGCTGGACGACGCCGACGGGCTGATCGCCCTGCCGCGACGTGGGGCAGTGATTCAGCTGGCGCTGGGCTGGAAAGGCCAGCCGCTTTTCCCTAAAGGGGCTTTTACTGTGGATGAAATTGAACACAGCGGTGCCCCTGACCGGCTGACCATCCGGGCGCGTAGCGCAGATTTCCGTGAAACCCTCAATACACGGCGCGAAAAATCATGGCATCAGACAACTGTGGGGGAGGTGGTAAAGGAAATCGCCGCCCGGCATAACCTCAAAGTAGCGCTGGGTAAAGACCTGACGGATAAGGCGCTGGATCATCTGGACCAGACCAATGAAAGCGATGCAAGTTTTCTGATGAAACTGGCGAGACAGTATGGGGCGATTGCTTCCGTTAAAGACGGGAATCTGCTGTTTATCCGGCAGGGACAGGGAAGAACGGCAAGCGGCAAGCCGCTGCCGGTTATCACCATCACACGCAAAGCCGGTGACGGTCATCGGTTCACCCTTGCTGATCGTGGTGCCTATACCGGTGTTATTGCCAGCTGGTTGCATACGCGTGAACCCAGGAAAAAAGAGACAACCAGTGTTATGCGCCGTCGAAAGAAAGCCACCACACCCAAAGAGCCGGAAGCAAAACAGGGAGATTATCTGGTGGGAACGGATGAAAACGTGCTGGTTCTTAATCGTACCTATGCCAATCGGAGCAATGCAGAGCGCGCAGCAAAAATGCAGTGGGAACGTCTGCAGCGTGGGGTTGCTTCATTTTCCCTGCAGCTCGCTGAGGGGCGGGCTGATCTCTATACGGAAATGCCGGTGAAGGTCACGGGGTTTAAGCAGCCGATCGATGATGCAGAATGGACCATTACCACCCTGACGCATTCTGTCAGCCCGGATAATGGATTTACGACCAGCATGGAGCTTGAAGTAAAGATTGATGATCTTGAAATTGAATAATTGGTTCTCAATATTGAATGATGTTGTATCATTATTGCGACTACGGCAAGAGTGGTGGGATAACAGCGATGATGAACTGTCCAGAGTGCGGTCATGCAGCACATACCAGAAGCAGCTTTCAGGTATCAGCTACGACAAAAGAACGTTACAACCAGTGCCAAAATATAAATTGTGGCTGTACGTTCGTTACTCATGAAACGTTTGTACGGCACATTATAAAACCGAATCTAATTTCTTCTGCGCCGCCACATCCTGGAAAAGGTGGTCAAGGCCACATGAGTTTCTGAACAGAACCCGCTTTAATGGCGGGTTTTTTGTTGCCGCCAGTCCGACACTCTGTCGCCATTTTGCCGCCATTACCAAAGAAAAAGGGGCTACGTTTTCACGTAACCCCTTGTTTTATTTGGTGGAGCTGGCGGGAGTTGAACCCGCGTCCGAAATTCCTACATCCTCGGTACTACATGCTTAGTCAGTCTTTACATTCGCCTGGCACCTGCGGACAGACACGCCACTACCAGACTAGCCTGATTAGTTTTAACGCTTCAACCCCAGGCAGGGCCTCCACGCGATCTCTTTTGGGTTTGACCTCTCTTTGATCCCCGTCTTAAGAGCGGAAGCTAGGGAGAGAGGGCTCAGAGCAGGTTATTAAGCTGCTAAAGCGTAGTTTTCGTCGTTTGCGACTATTTTTTTGCGGCTTTTTACGAGGCCAACCGCCCCTCGGCATGCACCTTGGGTTTCGCGAATCCCGTCGAATCCAGAATCAGCCCCAATGTGTTAGAGCAAGTATAACAGACTTGTGACACGCGTGACCAGCCCCCGCAACCCCTAATCCTCAAGGATTTAGCGCTCGCGCAGCGCTTCTTTTGCGCGATTAAACGGTTTGATTAAATAGTCGACGATGGTTTTTTCACCTGTTTTTATATCCACTGTGGCAATCATGCCCGGTACGATGGAGAAATGGCGTCCCAGTTTGTTCTGTAAGAAGTCCTGATGCGTGCGGATAAACACGCGGTAATAGAAGATTTCCGGTTTCACTTTGTCCTGAATGGTGTCCGGAGAGATGGTTTCGACTACGCCTTCCAGGCCGCCGTAAATGGCGTAGTCATAGGCGGTAATCTTCACCAGCGCCCGTTGTCCAGGATGGATGAACGCGATATCACGCGGCGACAAGCGGGTTTCTATCAGCAGATGATCGTCCAGCGGCACAATCTCCATCATCTCGCCGTTGGGCGGGATAACGCCGCCGATGGTGGTGACCTGGATGTTTTTCACAATACCGCGCATCGGCGCGCGTACGGTCAGGCGGGTGACGGAATCCTCGCGTCCTTTTAAAATCGCCGCCAGCATGTCCACTTCGGCGTTAGCTTTTGACAGCGCTTCCCGCGCCTGCACGAAATATTGCGAGCGCAGGTCGGTGATTTTTAATCCCAGATCGCTTTTTTGTCGTTGCAGGCGCAGCACTTCTACGTGGCTGGCGGCACCGCTTTTCTCCAGCCGTTGGGTGATGGCCAGTTCTTTATTTACTGAGACCAGTGCATCCTGAAGTTCTGCCATTGAATCCGCAAGCTGCGCGCGACGGCTTTTATACAGACGAGTTTCGGAGGCGATGAGATCCGGCCAGGCGCGCAGTGAATCGGGAAAGACCAGCGGCAGATCGTTAACTTCGGCATTAAGCCTTGCGCTGGAAGCCAGTGAGGCGCGATAACGGGCGGCGCTCTCCCCAACGTTGGACTCAGAACGGGTAGGGTCGAGGCGCGCCACAATTTGATTGGCCTGCACTTTATCTCCCTCGCGTATCGTAAGCTCGGCGAGAATGCCGCCATCCAGCGACTGCAAGACTTGTTCTCGCGAGCTGGGGATCACTTTCCCGCTGCCGGTAGAGACTTCATCCAGCTTGCCGAAATATGCCCAGATACCCAGGACGGCAAACAGCAGCGTGCTGAGCAGTATAATGCGGCTGGCCCCGGAAAAACGGTGCTCGCGGCGGATATCGAGGTCGTCCATGGCGGCATCATGCGGATTGGTTTTCATTTTTCCACTCCCGACCGTGAGTTGGGGCGGGTGCCCGACTCGCATTTAATGCCTGCGCTTTCGGGGCATCCATAACCAGTTGGCCTTCTTTTAATACCACCACGCGTTCGACCAGCTCCAGAACCGGTACGCGATGGGTGGCGACAATCAATGTGCGGTTGCCTAGCAATTGGTTCAGGCGCTGAATAAACTCCCGCTCGGTATGTTCATCCAGCGAGGCGCTGGGTTCGTCGAGCAGCACGATATTGGGCGATCGCAGCAGCATTCTTGCCAGCAGGATCGACTGCCGTTGTCCACCGGACAAACCGTTGCCGCCCTCCATAATGGGATGCGCCAGCCCTTTGGCGAGCTGTTTAACGAAGGCTGCCGCGCCGCTGACCTCCAGCGCTTCGAAGATCTGCGCGTCGCTGGCATGCGGCGCGCCGAGGGTCAGGTTCTCGCGCAGGGTGCCGAAAAACAGCCGCGCATTCTGGCTAAGAAAACCGATGTTGCGGCGTAAATCAGCCATATCGATCTGCGCCAGACTCAGGTTGTCGAGCCGGACATCGCCCTGGATAATCTCCACTCCGCCCGCCATGGCCTGCAGTAGGGTTGATTTCCCGGCACCGTTACGCCCGAGAATCGCCACCCGTTCGCCGGGCATGACCTCCAGGCGCGAGATGCGCAGCGGAACGCGCTGATCGTCGCTGTGGTAGCGAAAGTGTGCGTTCTCAAACAGATAATGACCGTGAAAAATCTCCTGATGTACCCGGTCTTCGTCGTACTGCGTTTCGGTGGGGAGCTGCATGATGCTGTCCAACCCCATCTTCGCCGCCTTGACCTGTTGCCAGCGGGCCAGCACGCCGCACAGATTAGCCATTGGGGCAATCATTCTGGAACCGAGCATCGAGGCGGCCACCACGGCCCCGGTGGTCATCGTGCCTTCAATGACCATCGGCGCACCAAACATAATGATGGCGGCGTAGACCAGACTTTGTACCGACATGCCCCAGCCAATCAGCCCCTGAGTCAGCCTGCGCGTGCGCAGCCCGGACTCTCCGGTAATGCGGATGTAGCTGTTCCACTGCTGTAAAAAGCGGTTTTCAGCCTGCATCAGCTTGATGTCTTCCAGCCCCTGGACGCTTTCGACCAACACTGCGTTGCGCAGGGGGGATTCATGGGCAGCCTGGTTGGCGAGCACCGCCAGCTTCTTCTGTAACAGCAAACCGGGCAGGATCATCAGCAGGGCCGCGACGGGCGCTATCCATGCCAGCGGCGGGGCGATAAAAGCCAGCACCACGATAAACAAAAAGAAAAACGGCAGATCGACAATGGTCGACATGGTCGAGGAGGTGATCATCTCGCGAACCTGTTCCAGCTCGCGCAGTTGAGAAATGAAGCTCCCCGTCGAGCGAGGGACGGCGCTGTTACGCAGGCGCAATGCATGGCTGAATACGCGATCGGAAATACGCATATCGGCGCGTTTGCCGAGCAGGTCCATTATGTGGGTACGCGCTTCGCGCAGCAAAAAGCCAAACAGCACCGCCACCAGAACGCCAGTGGAGAGAACATACAGCGTTGGATAAGACTGAGCGGGGATCACCCGGTCATAAACCTGCATAGAAAAGATAATCCCGGCGAGCGACAGAACGTTAATCAGAAAGGCGGCAATCATGACCGGCAGGTAAGGGCGGATGTCCTTTAACACCAGTTCGCGCATCCAGTCGGGCTTGAAGCGCGAAATATAGCGGTCTACCCGACTGTCCTTCAGCGCCGACAGCGGGCGCAGCGCGGTAATACTCACGATCTCCGGCAGAAGCTCTGCGACCGTGAGCCGGTTACGCTGGCCCCCTTCGGCGATGATAAACACATCCAGTGCATCTTCGCCGTTGAAATGCTCTATCACCATTAGCTGGCCGTCGCGCAGTTCCGCCACCACCGGCAGATGCCACTGACCGAACGCCTGCGTGGCGGTATCCAGCGCATGAAATGACAGGCCCGCCTGACGCGCCAGTTGCGACAGGGCCGTTGCCCGGCTTTTTCCCGCAAACCACGGGGCGTTGGCCTGGATTGCGCCGGGAGAACAGGCCACGCGATAGTGATTGGCAATATGCGTCATCGCCAGCGCCCACTGGCTAAGAGCGTGTTCACTAATCGCATCTTCTGCATGTGAATCGAGGTCGCTCATAGCTTGATCTCCACCGATTGAATGCTGCGATTATTTAAGGCGAACGCCTGGCGAAGCGAGCCAGTGTTATAGAGGCAGTTCAGCTGGAGCTGGCGCAGCTGGTTTTGAGTCTGGAGTTCGGCAAAACGGGCCTGATACACCTCTTGCTCGGCGTTAAGCACGTCGAGCAGCGGGCGCGAACCGAGGTCCAGATACTGCTGTTGATAAAGCTCGCGCGTTTGTTCACTCAGTCGCTGCTGGCGGCGCAGAATCTGCAGGGCGGTGGCGAGGCTCATTGCCTGGCTGCGGGACTCCAGTAATTTTTGTCGTACTTCGAGTCGGGTGCGCTGGATGGAGTATTGTGCAGACTCTACCGCATGGCTGGCGGCGTTGCGCCTGGCGGTGAGTCCGCCCCCCTGATACAGCGGCATCTCAACTTTTACCCACGTGGAGTACTGGGTTTTGTCGAGTACCTCATGGCTGGGGTATTTGTCGTTGAGATAATGCTGAACCGACGGTTCCAAAGAGATGGTGGGCGTCATCTGCGCGTTGGCGTAATCGAGATTTGCCTGTGCCACATTCGCTTGTGCCCAGGCCGCCAGAACCGCGGGAACCAGTTTATCTTCCGGTTTGACCACATCGCAGCTGCTGTCCAGTTTGGCCGGGAATTCGTTGCTGATGCCGTTAAGTGAGTTCCAGCCGAGGTAACTCATCAATGTGGCCTTACTGCTGTCGAGATTGGCCTGATACTGCGCCAGCTGAGAACGTGCAGACTCGATACGCGCATCGGTTTGCACCACGTCGGACAGCGAGGTTGCCCCTTCATCATTGCGTTGTCGGGTCAGTCGACCAATGTCGTTTAAGGCGGTGAGCTGTTCTTCGGCCGCATCCACCATTTGTTGCCACGTCTGCACCTGGACTATCGCGTTGGCGGTTGCGTGGGCGATGGTATCAATACTGAGTAACACATTCGCCTGCTGTTGTGCGGCTCCGGCGGTCTCGGCGCGGACCTGGCTTGCGACTTTACCGAAGTCGTACAGCATTTGTGACACCGAAATAACCAGCGCCGGGCTAAAGCCGTGGTCGGTATAGGTATTGCTGTAACCGTTATTCATTCCGGCAGAAATCTGCGGGTAATATTTCGATTTCGCCACGTCTATCTGCTCGTTTTGTGAGAGCAGTTTGCCGATCGATTCACGAATAGAAGGATGCCAGCTCACGGCACGACTTACCGCGTCGTTGAGCATCAGGTTGCCGGGGGCGGCAGCGCTCAGCGGCAGATCGGCAACCGCGCCGTCCAGCGAGGGAAGCATCTGGCTGGTGGCCAGTCCTTCCGGCGTAATAATTTGCGGTTCATCTTCGGCATTCACCCGCAGGGTACAGAGCGTTAATGCCAGAAGTAATGCAACAGGCGCGACATTTTTCATAGTTTATCCCTTACAAAATACGGCAGCGACGACTGTTATTGCCCCGGACGTCATGGCATCCGGGGCTGTAGTTATGGCGCTTTAACGCATTGCGTTAACGTCAGGGTACAATGTGATTTTGTTGCACCAGCTCATCGAGCGTGGTGTGTACGTTCTCCAGCGTTATGAGATTGGTTGAGTGATATGTGTTGCCCGTACCGTCGCGGTCGATGGCAATCACCGTGTTGTTACCGCTGGTGGTTACGGTGAGGTAGTTGCCGAGTGTAGCGTTCTGCCCGTTCCAGCCCACCAGCAGGTCGCCGATATCGATTTTGTCACCCTGGGCCAGCGAGAAGTTGGTCCAGGTATCGGTAGCACCATTGCTAATGTTGCCGCCGGTAGCGTCGTTGGCGTTGAGCAGGTGATAAATCAGCGTATCGCCGTAGGCGCTGCCAGTCAGGCGATCGGCATCGACGGTACTCACCACTTGCGGATTCATATTGATGGTCAGCGTAGCGGTATCGGTATGGCCATTCTGGTCGTTAAGGGTGTAGGTAAATGTCTCTTTGGTGACGATGGTGGAGAGCGAGACATCGCTGTTGAGGGCATAGGTGTAATGACCATCAATGCCAATGGTCAGTTTGCCGTACAACCCGTTAATGATGGCGCTGGTCGTGCTACTCAGCGGATCAAGCGTGGCGGTACTGCCGCCCGTGCCGTTCACCGTTAGCAAGGTATGCACGCTGGCAATATGGTCTCCGTCATAAATATTGCCGGTGACGCTGTTCGCTGTGGAAGTCTCGAAGTTTTGCAGGTCGATTATCGTGCCTTTCACGCTGGGGGTGATGGTGATATTCCCCAGCCCCAGCCCCCCGACGCTTCCGGTATAGTCGAGGCGATAGTTGCCGGGGTGCAGTACGATCCCGCTCAAGGCTATATCGATATTGCCGCCAACCAGCAATCCGCCATTGAAAGAGTTACCGGCAATCTTGATGTTGTTGCTGTCATACAGCGCCCAGGTGACGGTCAGCCCGCCCAGCGTCAGACCTGACGCGACGTTAAAATGCAGTATGGCGTTTTGCACCGCCGTTCCCGTAGCGATTTCAATGACGCCAGTACCACTTTTTGAGGTGGGTGAAAGGAGTTGGGCACTCCAGCTGGCGTTCCCGACGCTGTCGTCGGTAAACGACCGGGAAGTATCCGCCTGGGTGGTGACCGCCATCGTGCTGCTGACGTCATTTACTGCATCCAGCGCCTGCGGTGTTGGTTTGATATTCAGCGATGCACTGCCGGTATCGCCGTTTGGCGCTTTGACCTTATACACGAAACTGTCCGGCGTATTGATACCGTCTGCGCCCAGTCCGCTTCTCAGTGTGTAGGTGTAGTTCCCTTTCGCATCAATAGTCAGCGTGCCGTACTGCCCGTTAATGGTGGTAGTGCCCGTTCCGTTTACGGTGACACCGTTAACTTCGGTGATAACGGTATTGGCCGGAGCCGAGTCGTTGACCAGCAGGTTTCCATTGGTTGTCGCACTCAGGCTGTCGACGGCGTAGGTGTGATCGGCCTGGATATTCAGGGTATAGCTGGTCAGCAGCGTCAAACCGCCGGAGGCGTTAAGCAGGAACAGGTAGTCACCGCCAGGTAGGGTGATGGTGTAATCCGTTGAGCTACCTCCTAGCAGCGCCGTGACCCAGTTGGGCTTCACGCGGAACTGCTCATACTGCTGAATGGACTCGTTGAAGCGATAAACATAGAGATCAAAACCGCCAACCGTGACGCCGAGAACGCTGGCCTTGACGGTCAGCGTGCGGGTTGCGCCATCATCCACATTAAATTTGATCGGATTGGTTAAACCGTTAACCAGACTGACATCCAGCACATTACCCAGTCCGACGTTGGCGAGGGTGAAGCCGGTTTGCTGTGATGTGCCATGATCAACCGCGATGACCTGCGTCCCGTAAGTCAGCGCAGCCACATCATCTGCCGCGGTTACCGTACTGGTGGTGGGCGCCTGACCGAGCGTTACCACCAGTTTTGCCGAGGAGTGATCGCCGCCATGCGTCAGCGTGTAGGTGAAGCTTTCAGAACGGCCATACACCGAGATTGACGTATTGGTCAGGGTATAGGTGTAACTACCGTTCTGATTGATATGCAGGATGCCGTATTTCCCCTGCACATCAATGCCGCCCGCCGGGATGTTCACGACGTTGCCGTTACCGTCGGTGATGGCGGTGACCAGCGTACCGGAAGGGGCATTATCCTGCCCGTTGGCGGGATCGGTATCGGTGATGATATTCCCGGATTCCGTGGTACCGCCAGTGATGGTCCCTGCGCTGGCTTTTACCACTGAGACATCAAGGCTGGTGTATGCCCCGGTCGCCAGCAGGTTGGTGTTGTAGCTGACCACGCGGTAATCACCGCCAGTCAGTCCGCTGTAATTGAGCGTTACGCCCGAGGCGCCCAGGGTAAGCAGGCTGGCAAAGTTTGGTTTCCCGGTATCCACCACTGTCACCCAGGTATTCAGCGCGGTGTCAAAGCGCTGGATGACGACTTCAAGCGTGTTTAAAAGCGACAGCACCACGCCGGTCGCTGCGGCATTGATCGTAATGGATCCGCTGCCGCCAGAGGCGATGCTGAAATTCACGCTTGCCGTATCGTTCCCCAGCACGTTGGCGACATTTCCCAGCGCATTGACTAACAGGAAACCATAATCGCTTTGATGCTCGGTGCTGACGGTGACATCGGTTTGTAGCGGCAGGCTGGTGACATTGTCTTCAGCCAGCAGCGGCAATACTGGTGCGAGAGCGTTTGTCGGCGATGAGGTATTTCCCGCCGCATCGGTCGCCGTGGCGGACAGCGACTGCCCTTCAATCTGGCGAACCGGCAGGTTGACGCTGTAGACACCGCTGCTGTTGGCGATTGCCGTCACGCTGGTGCCGCCGGGCAGAGAAATGGTGACGGTGCTTCCCGCTTCGGCGACGCCGCTCACGGTACCGCCATCGGCGCTGATCAGGAGCGTTGGCGCGGTCGGTGGTGTAGTATCCACAATCACGCTGAACGAACCGGACAACCCACTTGCGCCGTTGGCGTTGGTTGCCGTGGCGGTAAACGCATGGTTACCTTCGCTGAGTGCACCGGATGGGGTAAAGCTCCAGATCCCGTTACCGTCTGCGGTCGTGAAGCCCATTAGCACGCCGTTGTTGTACAGATTGATGACGGCGTTAGCCTGCGCCGTTCCGCTGAGCGTTGGCAGGGTGTCATTGGTGGTTTTACCGGGAGCGACGGGTCCCATGATAGTGCCGACGTCATCGAGCACGCTGGCAATAACAGGCGCAGGTGGTACGCCGGTATACGGTGCCAGCACGTTACCCGCCGTACCGATGTTGCCTGCGGCATCCTGTGCGCTGACCAGCAGAGTTTGCCCACTGATTTGCGGTGGGTTCAGAGTGAAGGTGAAATTACCGGAGGCGTTGGCGGTTGCCGTGCCGAGCACCGTTCCGCCGCTGGAGGTAATAATGACCGTGCTGTTTGGCTCGACAATGCCGGTGAGCGCGGTGCCGTTGGCGTTTACCGCCAGCCCGGTTGGGATACCCGGGGCAACGGTATCGACCACGATCGCTGCCGCAGACGATATGCCACTGGTATTACCCGCACTGTCCGTTGCAGTGATGGTAAACGAGTGGGTACCTTGTGCCAACGCGGTAGTCGGGGTGTAGCTCCAGTTGCCGCTGCCGTCCGCCGTTACGCTGGTGACAAAGCTGCCGTTATCATAAATATCAACTCGCGCGTTGGCTTCCGTGATGCCGTTTAACGTTGGACGCGCGTCGTTGGTCGGCTGATTGCTGCCAATCGGCCCGGTGTTTGGCCCGACATCGTCAATAATGCTGCTGATTGAAGGCTGCGTCGGCGCCGTGGTGTCAACCACCACGCTAAAGCCTGCCGTCGCGCCGCTTGTGTTGCCCGCCGCATCGGTGGCGGTGACGGTGAAGGTGTGCGATCCATTTGCCAGCGGTGTGGTTGGGGTAAACGACCAACTGTTATTGCTTTGCACCAGCGCGGTACCCAACAGGGTGCTTCCGTCATAGATGCTGATGGTGCTGCCTGCCTCGGCGGTGCCGTTCAGCGTCGGACGTGCATCGTTGGTCAGCTGTCCGTTGCTGAGCGCTGCATTGAACACGCCGCCTGCGATATCATCCACCACAGAGACCAGCAGCGGGACGGATGGTGCAATGGTGTCGACATTAATCGTAAACCCGCCTGAGACAGGACTCACGTTCCCGGCGGCGTCGGTAGCGATGGCGCTAAATACATGCTGACCGTTGCCAAGTGTGGTGGTCAGATATTCCCAGGTGCCGTCTATCGTCGCAGTCACCGTTGCCAGCAGCGCGCCATTATCGTAGATGGCTACCCGGGCACCGGCTTCCGCTGAGCCGCTGAGTACGGGGCGGGTGTCGTTGGTAGAGGCTCCGTTCGATAGCGTTCCGGTTCCCGGCTGCACGTCATCAAACGCCTGGATAATCGTTGGCGCAAGCGGGGCGACGGTATCAACAACGATGTTAAATCCTGCAGATGTCGGGCTGACGTTTCCGGCCGCGTCGGTGGCTGTTACCGTCAGCGCGTGGTTACCGTTGCTAAGTTGGGTTCCTGGTGTGAAGCTCCAGGCGCCCGTACCATCTACAGGAGCAGATCCGATAAGCGCTCCGTTATCGTAAATTTTCACCGTGGAATTGGCTTCTGCCGTACCGCTAAGCGTCGGGAGTGGATCGTTCGTGGCCTGACCGTTGTTCAGATTTCCAATCAGTGGGCCGACATCATCCGCAACCTGAGTAATCACTGGCGCTGTCGGTGCCAGAGTATCGACAGTGTAGGTAAAGCCACCAGAAGGCAGGCTGGTATTGCCTGCGCTATCTGTAGCCGTGACGGTCAGAGTATGCTGGCCGTTACCCAATGCCGCGGAGGGTGTAAAACTCCAGCTTCCGCCTGCGCCGACGATGGTGGTGCCAATGGCCTGACCATCGCTCAGGACGGTAATCGTCGCGCCAATTTCACCGGTACCGCTGAGCGCCGGGCGACTTTCGTTGCTGATTTGCCCATTGGAGATTGGCCCGGTTGTCGGCGCGGTATTGTCCTGAACGGTCAGAATTACCGGTGCAGACGGGGCAATAGAGTCCAGCTCAATAGTAAACGATGATGATACTCCGCCTGTGTTCCCCGCCTGATCTGTGGCAACGACGGTGAAAATATGTTGCCCCTGTCCCAGCGGAGCATCCGGAGTGAAGCTCCAGTTACCTGACTCGTCCACCTGAGTTGTACCTATTTCAGCGCCGTTATCACGGATCGTGATGATGGCGCCAATCTCGCCTTTGCCGTTCAGGGTAGGCTGCGCATCGTTTGTAAGCTGTCCGTTGGTCAGCACGGTATTGCCGGGCTGATCGTCAATTACTGAGGTAATGCTCGGTGCGGCTGGCGCCAGCGTGTCGACGACGACCACAAATGGTGGCGTTGTCGGGCTAATGTTACCCGCGTTATCTGTAACGCTGGCAGTCAGCGAGTGGCTTCCTTCTCCGAGAGCAGGGGCAGGCGTAAAGCTCCAGTTGCCATTTTCGTCGCTGGTGGTTGTGCCGATTACCGTGCCATTATCGCGGATGGTAACAACCGAATCCGCCTCGGTAACGCCAGCAAGCGTTGGGGTATTATCATTGGTCAACTGCCCTGAGGTCAGGGGCTGGATCGTACCAACGTTGTCCGTGACCGTCACAATAGATGGCGCATTCGGTACCAGGGTATCGACAATGATCCGGAAATCACTGGATGGATCTCCCTGGTTGCCAGCGGCGTCCGTTGCGCGGACGGTAAAGAGATGATCGCCTTCTCCCAGCGGTGCTGTCGGGGTAAAGCTCCAGAATCCGTTACTGTTTACGGTCGTTGTGGCATAAGCGATACCGTTATCGTAGAGGGTAATGGTTGCCCCGGGTTCGCCAGTTCCGTTGAGCGTCGGACGTGAATCATTTGTAATTTGCCCTTTATCCAACGATCCTGTGCCGGGGGCAACATCGTCGATAATGCTGGTGATCGTTGGCGCTTGCGGTGCCGTCGTGTCGATGGTGATAGCGTAGTTGGGTGACTGACCGCTCAGTATGCCATTGACGGTTTGCGCCACAGTGAAGTTATAGGTTACGCCATTAGTCAGTGGGTCGGGTAACTGATAACTCCATGCGCCAGACACGGCATCGGCAGTTACCGTGATGGGGAGCAATGTGCCATTTATATAAATATTAACAGTCGCCCCTGCTGTGGCCGTCCCTTGCAGCAACGGTAATGTGTCATTGGTAGTTTTACCGTTGCCAATCACCCCCATGATAGGCGCAATGTCATCAACGATCTCAAGCGTTGGTGGATGAGGAACGCTGGAGGTAGCAGCGCTAAACGTTGTCGGGTCGCTTTGATTTCCGGCGGGATCCTGAGCGATGGCGTTGAGCGCCTGACCGGTTGTTTGTGCTGGCGAAATTGTGACAGCGAAGTTACCTGAACCGTCTGCGATCCCTTGGCCGAGGATCGTGGTACCGCTGCGAATGATGACGGTACTGCCTGGATCGGCAGAGCCGCTAACCAGCGTACCTTTCGGGTCTACGCTGGTAACCGTAGGCGTTGCAGGCGGCAGGGTATCGACAATCAACGTCAGCGGGTTATCTGCTGTCAGTGAGTTACCTGCGTCATCCACGGCGCCGAAAGTCAGTGTGTGAGTGACATTGGGCGTGAGGGGGACATCCACACTCCAACTGCCGTTAGCAGCAACGGTAGCTGTCGCAATGGCGATGGGATTGTTACCATCGAAAATCAAAATCGTACTGCCCGGTGTGCCGGTACCGCTAATGGTTGGCGTTGTATCGTCCGTGACGCCGCCGCTGGTTAGCGAACCGGTAAAGACGCCAACGTTATCCTGGATATCCGTGACCTGCGGCAACGTTAACTTCGTGTTGTTAACCGTAAACGAAATGCTGTTTGAATTGTCGCTGACGTTACCTGCGGGGTCAGTTGCGGTAGCGCTTAATGTGTAGTTTCCGTTTGCCAGCGCAGTCCCGGGGGTAATACTCCAGGTACCGCCTGCCACCGTTGCAGTGCCGATCACCGTACCGCCGTTATACAGAGTGATGATGTCTCCATTGACACCTGTACCACGAATGGTTGGCGTGGTGTCATCGGTCACGGCGTTGGGCGCAAGGTCACCCATGATATCGCCGACGTTATCATTGGCGGCGATAATCACCGGCGGCGCAGACGGCGTCGTGTCGATGTTCAGTGTTATAGCTGTTGATGGCTGGCTGATGTTGCCTGCCGGATCGGTTGCGGTGAGGGTTACCTGGTAAGTACCTGGAGTAACCGGTGCTGGCGGAGTAAAGCTCCAGGTTCCGTCTGCACCTACTGTTGTCGTTCCCTGCAAAGGGGGAGTGCCGTTCAGATAAATGGTAATCAAATCCCCGACGTTCCCCGTGCCGCTAAAGGTTGGCGTGGTATCGTTGGTGTTGCCGTTAGTGACCACACCTGTTACCGGAGCCACATCGTCGGTAATGATTGGCGCGCCAGGTTGCGCGGGTGGCGTATTGTCGACTGTCAGGGTAAAGCTGGCCGATGGGATCCCCGTGTTGCCTGCAACATCAGTCGCCGTAGCAGTGAATTTGTGCGGCCCGTCGGCGAGTGAGGTTGGGGTAAATGTCCAGGTGCCGTCTGGCTGTACGGTGACGGTGCCAATGGAACCGCCATTATCATAAATCGTAATCTTCGCGCCGGGCTCGCCGGTTCCGGAGAGTTCGGGATTCAAGCTTTTGGTACTGCTGCCGTTACTCAGCGTTTGTAGATTTGTCCCAATCAGACCTTCTGCGGAGCTGATAACTGGGGCTGCTGGTGGGGTGGTATCAATCGTTAGCGTAAAGGTCCCGGCATTACTGGCGTTGCCTGCAACGTCCGTGGCAATAGCGGATAAATTGTGTGCGCCTTCACTGAGCGGTTGGTCGAGTTGAATACTCCAGGTGCCTCCGGGCAAAACAGTCGTGCTTCCAATTGGCGTAGTTCCATCATAGAGAGTGATCTTAGAACCGTCTGTTCCGGTTCCTTTCAGCTCTGGCAAGGTATCGTTTGAACGGCTTCCGGTAGGCAGATCGATCGGTGCATTCCCAACGTCGTCGGTAGCAGCCAAAATGACAGGATCGCCTGGCGGTTGGGTATCTACGGTAACGCTGACCACTGTGGGTGAGGTGATGACATTACCGGCGGCATCAGTTGCCGATACCGTAAACTGATGGGTGCGATCGCTGAGCACCTGATTCCCCGGAACGGTATAACTCCAGGTACCCGAGCTGTCGACAAGAATAACCGTCAATAACTGAATGCCATCGTACAGGTTCACCAGTGAACCTGGCTCACCGGTACCCGAGATGGTTGGCGTATTGTCGTTGGTGACCCAACCGTTATTTGCAACGCTGCCCGTAATGCTGCCAACGTCATCGTTAACCAACGTTATCACTGGAACAGTTGGCGTAATGGTATCGACAATTATTTTCCAGCTTGCCGCGCTGCTGGTGTTATTCGCGGCGTCTGTGGCTGTCACCGTGAAGATGTGAGCGCCCTCGCTTAGCGCCGAGACTGGCGTATAGTTCCAGTTACCGTTGATATCAGCGACAACGGTCGTCAGCAGGGTGCCGTTATCGTAAATTTTGACCTGAGAACCTGCTTCGGCGGTGCCTTCCAGCTTAGGTTTGCTATCGTTGGTGACATCGCCGTTTTTGAGAGGGCCCTGGTACATGGGCTGGTCATCCGTCACGGCGGTGATGATGGGTGTTCCGGGGGCGGTAATATCCGGAGCCACCGCGGAAGTTGGCTGACTCTCGTTATTGCTGCTGTCCGTTGCGGTAACTTTTACCGTTTCGCCGTTCATTTTCGACGGCGTAATCGACACCGTGAAGTTGCCGCCGCTGTCAGCCTGGCCTGTGCCGATCTGATTACCATTGCTGTCTTTTACGGTGACGGAGCTTCCCGCTTCAGCATGTCCGCTTACAGAACCACCGTCCCCGGCGACGATGACGCCGGTAGGCGCGTCAGGTGCCGTGGTATCCGGGGCGGTAATCGCGCTGTTGCCGCTGGTATTGCCAGCCGCATCCGTCGCGTTGGCGACAAGATGTTCTCCGTTGGTCTGCGGCGGAACCAGCGTGGCGGTGAATTCTCCGTTCGAGCCGGCGGTTGCTGTTCCAATTATCGCGCCACCAGGATCCAGAATATGTACCGTACTGTTGGGTTCCGCCATGCCGGTAACCTGATCGCCTGTAGGATTAATCACCAGATTAGCTGGCGGTTGTGGTGCTGTGATGTCTGGCGCGAGCGCGGTTTCCGGTTGGCTTGGGTTCCCGGCGGGATCGGTGGCAATAGCGGTAATGGTTTCACCATTGGTCTGTGGCGGGTCAATGGTAATGGTAAATGAGCCATCCGTTCCGGCGACGCCGCTGCCGATCTGAAGACCGTTATTATTGATGGTCACGGTACTTCCTGGTTCGGCTGTACCGGTGACGACAGAGCCGTCGGCAGATACGTTCAGATCGTCCGGCGCTGACGGTGGCTGAGTATCGATAGTGATATTGAATGCCGCTGACGTTCCTCCCGTGCCCAGGTGGTTGGTTGCTGTGGTGGTGAAGGAGTATGAGTCGTCCTGCAAGTTGGTGTTGGAGGTCCAGGTCCAGTTGCCGCTGGAATCGGCAAGCACGCTTACAACAAGCGCACCGCTGTTATAAATGTTAACCGTGCTGTTGGCGTTTGCTGTACCCGAGATCGTAGGCGTTGGGTCGTTGGTGGCCTGATTATTGTTCAATGGTCCAGTTGAGGGGGTAACATCATCCACAATGCTGATGATAACGGGTACGCCCGGGTAGCCAGAGTTAGTGGCATTGAAGGAGGTATCTGGCCCGACGTTGCCTGCCTGGTCCTGAATCTTCGCGATCAGCGCTTCACCGTGCGTCTGTGAAGGTGAAATCGCGATGACGAAATTGCCGGTTTGATCAACGGTAGTTGAACCCAAAACCTGATTATTACTACCGATGATAATGACCTGGCTTCCCACCTCTGCACTACCGGTTACCTCGGTGCCTTGCAGGTTTACGGAGGAAATGACCGCGCCTTCAGGCGGGGTGGTATCAACGGTGAATGTCGGTACACTCGTTTC
This sequence comes from Citrobacter sp. Cpo142, assembly GCF_030332425.1. Classification (NCBI taxonomy): domain Bacteria; kingdom Pseudomonadati; phylum Pseudomonadota; class Gammaproteobacteria; order Enterobacterales; family Enterobacteriaceae; genus Citrobacter; species Citrobacter sp. Cpo142. The sequence goes on along the minus strand of NZ_JAOWHW010000069.1, from coordinate 25,816 downwards.
CGTGCTCACGTTACCCGCATCGTCAGTTTGCGTCAGCGTCAGATTGTGAACACCGTCGCTAAGCGGTGTATCCGGTGTAAACATCCAGTTACCATTGTCATCCACCTGAACCATGCCAATCAGAATGCCATTATCAGAAATACTGATGTAAGAGCCCGCTTCACCAGTGCCTGTGAGTGTTGGCGTGGCATCGTCGGTTACGCCGTTATTACCTATCAAGCCTTTAATGGAACCTGAATCGTCAGTTACTTCTGTGACCACTGGGGCGTCGGGGGCAAGCGTATCGACAATAATCTCCCAACTGTCCGACATGTCGCTGCTGCCCGTACCGTCTGATGCACTGACGGTAAACTTGTGGGTACCGTCTGCGAGCGGAGAGGATGGCGTAAACGACCAGTTGCCGTTGGCATCGATAGTGACCTGGCCGATTTCGACGCCGTTATCAAAAATATGCAATGTGGCATTTGCGGGGCCGGTGCCCTGGAGAGTGGGCGTATTATCGTTGGTGGATTCCTGCTGATTAACAGGACCAGTAATCAGCTCCTGGTTATCGATTATGCTGGTGATAACGGGTACGTCAGGCATGTTAGGGGTTGTTGTTGGCGGTGAGCCGCCATCCCCATTATTACCGTTGCCATTTCCGCCATTTCCGCCATTTCCGCCATTTCCGTTTCCGGCGTTATTATCACTCCCGCCGCCGCCGCCGCCGCCGCCGCCGCCGCCGCCGCCGCCACCTGCCGCGAGGCCAATTCCGCCTGCGACCGCGATCCCACCAAGAACCCACGGCCAGACGGCGCCGCCTTCATGGCTTCCCTCGGCAGTCATTAGTGGAGTGAGATCGTCCAAATGCTGGAAATGGAATGCCCCATCAGTATCCTGAACCCACCACAGCGCACCATTACTGTCTTCCAGAACAAGCTGGTTTTGCGCATCACCTTTTCCGACGTAGAAGTTCTTAATGGTGATGGTTTCACCTGAGCGGAGTGTGACAACCAGATCCTGATTAACGCGTGTCAGTTGACTCACCTCCTCACGCGACACCGACAGTTTCACGATAGAAGGCGAACTGAGCGTAACTTCAGAGGATTCAACATTTGTGGAAACGCCAGTTAATTTTGATACAACGGCGAGTAGACGCATATGTTCACTCCTGATGGCATGTCGGGAGTATTAATCCGCAACAGCGCGCTGGGAAAATGAGCAGACAGGGGCCCCGTTCATCATAAAGATGAATTTAGACATGTAATTACATTGATTAGGTCATACAGATGTTCGTTTACTTATCAAATACGTTCGGGACCTGTCGGCTGAATAGTTCTTTCGTATTAGATGATATAGTCAGAAAGAAAGTATTCTGCAACTTATCCATATTAAAAATATATTTGGCTTATTGAAAAGGATACTTTCCGGTGCGTATTTAATGGTTGGTTTTTTAGTTAATTTATTGTATCTAAAGGGTTTGTGATTTAACTGAAATGAGGGGGTGATATAATAAACAACAGTAATAATAGTGTTATTAAATAAGTTTAAATACAGGTGGTATGGTCTTGAAGTTTTATTTTATTAGACTATGGAGTGCTACGGTAATGCCAGGGAAGTTTATTTTATACCTGAACGATTCAGCTCAAACAAACCATAAACTCGATGAATGTATTAGGTGGGTTTCAATAACTAAAAAATAAGAACCAGTCTCAGGATGAGAGACTGGTCATAGGGGAGTAGCGATTAGCGACCAGCATTTTTCATAATACGTGCTTTATCTAACTGCCATTCGCGTTCTTTCACATCGGAGCGCTTGTCGTGCTGTTTCTTACCTTTTGCGACGCCAATTTTCACTTTGCACCAGGCATTTTTCCAGTACAGTGAAAGCGCAACGACGGTATAACCGTCACGATTCATACGACCATACAGGGAGTCGAGTTCACGCTGGTTTAACAACAGCTTACGGGTACGGGTGGGATCACATACCACATGCGTTGAGGCAACAGCCATCGGTGTGAAGTTGGCGCCAAACAGGAACGCTTCGCCGTCTTTAAGGATGACGTAGCTGTCGCCGATGTTAGCTTTACCCGCGCGCAGGGATTTGACTTCCCAACCTTGCAGAGCGAGTCCTGCTTCGAACTCTTCTTCAATAAAGTATTCGTGTCGTGCGCGCTTGTTCAGCGCGATTGTGGCTGAGCCAGGTTTGTGTGCTTTTTTCTTCGTCATAATGCCGCTCAGTATAGGTAATCTGGAATCGAAAAACACCCCATTTCATCCAGCGGGGCGCAAGGCGCTATCTTAGCACGAGTTAGGCTATAGCGTTTTTTTTAGCGGGGGATAAATGGTATTATTTGTGTGATTGATATTGATGGAAATTGTTATGCCTCAGATTAGCCGGACCGCTTTAGTACCTTACAGTGCGGAACAGATGTATCAGCTAGTGAATGATGTTAAATCCTATCCCCAGTTTTTACCGGGTTGCACCGGTAGCCGTGTGCTGGAGTCAACTCCGGGACAGATGACAGCGGCGGTGGATGTCTCGAAAGCAGGGATCAGCAAAACGTTCACTACGCGCAATCAACTGACCAGTAACCAGAGCATCCTGATGCATCTGGTCGACGGACCGTTCAAGAAACTCATTGGCGGATGGAAGTTTACGCCACTGAGTCATGAAGCGTGCCGCATTGAATTTCATCTCGATTTTGAGTTTACCAATAAATTAATCGAGCTGGCGTTTGGTCGTATCTTTAAAGAGCTGGCTTCAAACATGGTGCAGGCCTTCACGGTTCGCGCGAAAGAGGTTTACAGTGTCAGCGTCAGCTAAAATTGTCGTTGAAGTGGCGTATGCGCTGCCCGAGAAACAGTATCTGCAGCGTGTAACGCTGCAACAGGGCGCTACGGTGGAAGAGGCTATCCGCGCTTCCGGGCTGCTGGAATTACGTACCGATATCGATCTCAGCAAAAATAAAGTGGGCATTTACAGCCGTCCGGTAAAGCTTGCTGATGTTCTGCAGGACGGTGACAGGGTGGAAATCTACCGGCCACTGATTGCTGATCCGAAAGAGCTGCGCAGACAGCGAGCAGAGAAATCCGCTAAAAAATAGCAGACAATAAAAAAGGTGCTCATTGAGCACCTTTTTTGATCTCTCAAACCTACTTGTTGTCGGTCAAAGCAGGTTTGTTATCAATGTTGGTCAAAACGCCGCTGCTGTTAAAGGTCAGCGTCAGTGTTTGCTGGGTTACGCCTTCATGACCAGGTTGCTGACGGAACACATAAAACCAGGTGTTAGTGCCAAAAGGATCGGACATCATTGGTGTACCCAGAGCATAAGCAACCTGTTGTTGCGTCATACCCGTGCGCACTTTGGCGACATCGGTAGGTGTCAGATAATTTCCCTGGTTGATGTCAGGGCGGTAAACCACTCGCTCCAGAGTGGAACAGCCTGCAGTCAACATCAGTAGTACTGCTGCAGCAGCAGTCAGCGTTTTACAGCGCATAGTGATTTGATTCCTTTTCGGGCCCGAGCAGTACGCGGCTCATATGTAATATGCCGATGATAATAGACCTTTCACCACTTTAAAACCTTTTGCTGTCGGGTCGGTCGGCGATTTTATGTTGAACTCAGACCTTAACAAGGTAAAAAAGTTTATGCCGCCAGCAGTTCTTTTGCATTTGCGAGGGTATTGCGCGTTACTTCGCTACCGCCAAGCAGGCGGGCTAATTCCTGCAGGCGAGCGCGTTTATCAAGCGGCTGCATGTGTGTTTCGGTCATCGCGCCATCCGTTTCTTTGCTGACGTAGAAGTGTTGATGGCCACAGCCAGCAACCTGCGGCAGGTGAGTAACACACATTACCTGAGTTGACTCGCCCAACTGACGCAGCATTTTTCCCACTACCGCAGCAGTCGGGCCGCTGATACCTACATCCACTTCATCGAAAATCAGCGCAGGTGTTTCCATTTTGCGTGCGGTAATAACCTGAATAGCCAGCGCAATGCGCGACAGTTCCCCACCTGAAGCCACTTTCGCAATCGGCTGCAACGGCTGGCCTGGGTTAGTGGTCACTTTAAACTCTACGCGATCGGCACCGTCTGCGCTCAAATGATGTTCCTCAAATTTCACATCAATGCAAAAGACACCGTGCGGCATTGAGAGAGTATGCATGCTCTCTGTAATCAGTTGTCCCAGTTCCTGAGCATAATGCTGGCGCTGTTTGTGCAGCATTTTTGCCGTTTCCAGAGCCTGCTGGTGGTGATTATTCACCGCCAGGGTTAAGGTTTCGAGCGAGTCGGCCTGATCGTCTAACTGCTGTTGTTCATCCAGCAATGACTGATAGAACTGTGGCAGCGCTTCAGGGGCAACATGATGCTTGCGGGCCAATGAGATTTGTTTGGAAATACGCTGTTCAAGTTCGAACAAACGGTTAGGGTCCAAATCCAGACGATCGCAATAGTGGCGCAGCTCGTCGCTGGCTTCGCTGAGCTGGATAGTGGCCTCTTCCAGCATATCCAGGATACCGGAAAGTTTGCCGTCCATGCCTGCCAGTTCAGTGACCAGGTGCTTTGCGGTGTACAGTTGGCTTTGCAGGTTGATGTCTTCGCCATCCGCCAGGATAGCCAGCGCCTGTTGGCTGGTGGTGAGCAATTGCCCGCTGTTAGCCAGACGCTTGTACTCTTCATCAATTTGCTCAAATTCACCCGGCTGCGGGTTGAATTCGTTCAGTTCCTTTAACTGGTATTGCAACAGTTCCGCCCGGGCTGCGCGTTCCTGACTTTGTTGTTGATGATGCGCCAGATCACGACAGCTTTGGTGCCACAGCTGGTAGCGCGCAGCCATTTCCTGAGTCAGGGACGCTTCATTGGCGTAACCATCCAGCAGAGACTTTTGGTGTTCTGATTTTGTCAGGAGCTGATGCGCATGCTGACCGTGGATTTGAATAAGCAACTGGCCCAACTCGCGCAGCTGTGACAACGGTACGGCAGTGCCGTTAATGAAGCCGCGTGAACGTCCGTCGCTGCTGATAACACGACGCAGCAAACATTCACGGCCTTCCTCAAGCTGGTTTTCTTCCAGCCAGCGCAGAGCCGCGGGGGTGTCTTTTAAGGCGAATCGCGCGCAGAGGTCGGCTCGCGTGGCGCCTGCACGTACCATGTCGGCGTCTGCGCGTCCGCCCAGGCACAAACCGAGAGCATCAATGGCAATGGACTTACCCGCACCGGTTTCACCGGTAATAACGGTCATTCCGTTCTGGAAATCGATCTCAAGTTCACGAACGATAGCAAAATTGCTGATGGTCAGTTGTGCCAACATAGCTGTTTTCCTGTATGAAAAACCATAACTGTAATTACATACAGTATAAACTGGTTTTTTATACAGTAAAGAGGTTGGCGTTAAATTAGAATAATTTTTTTGACCAGCCTAGTTTAGTGCTTAATGTGTTGAAATAGCTGTAATCTTTTGGGTGTATCAGGTTTAGATGATAATCACAGCGGCGAATTAATACGTCTTCACCTTCCTGTATAGGCAGGGCGATCTGACTGTCGCAACTGATTTCCAGATCGTTACGGCGATGAGAGAAGCGCAGGCGAATGGTGCTGCTACTGTTGATCACCAGCGGTCGCGCGGAAAGCGTATGCGGGAACATCGGGACCAGCGTAATAGCATCCAGCGAAGGCGTCAGGATCGGACCTCCGGCAGAGAGCGAGTAGGCGGTAGAGCCGGTCGGTGTGGAAATAATCAAGCCGTCCGAGCGCTGGGAGAAGGCAAAAATTTCATCGATATAGACTTCAAATTCAATCATGTGCGCCACTTTTCCGGGGTGCAACACAACTTCATTGATCGCCGTGCTAATACGCTTCTGGCAATCCTGTTGGCACACCTGGGCTTCAAGTAAAAAGCGCTTTTCGCTGATGTAGTGGCCTTCCAGCACGTCAGCTAACTGTTGGTGGGCATTGTCTGGGTCAAGGTCGGTCAGAAAACCGAGATTACCGCGGTTAATGCCAATAACCTTGATGTCATAACGTGCCAGGGTGCGTGCGGCACCCAGCATATTGCCGTCGCCGCCGACTACCACGGCGAGGTCTGCCTGCTGGCCAATCTCTGCGAGCGTACCGGTTTTCACATTTTTCAGCTGCAGCTCGTGGGCGATTTGTTGCTCAACGATAACCTCATAACCTTTGGCGCACAGCCAACGGTAGAGCATTTCATGTGTGGTCAGTGCAGTGGGGTGACGTGGATGCCCCACAATGCCAATACACTTGAAATGTTTGTTCATTTTCTCGAGGTCCTTGTAACGAAGATTAGTGACAATGTGAGTACTTCCCTTGAATCCCTGAATCTGATCCCCATAATAAGCCAAGTTAGCGAGATGAATGCGAAAAAAACGCGGAGAAATTCATGAGTAGTAAAGAACAGAAAACGCCTGAGGGGCAAGCCCCGGAAGAAATTATCATGGATCAGCACGAAGAAGTTGAGGCGGTTGAACCAGACGCTTCTGCTGAGCAGGTGGATCCGCGCGATGAAAAAATTGCGAATCTGGAAGCTCAGCTTGCTGAAGCCGAAACGCGCGAGCGCGACAGCGTGTTGCGTATCAAAGCGGAAATGGAAAACCTGCGTCGTCGTACCGAACTGGACGTAGAAAAAGCGCATAAGTTTGCACTGGAAAAATTCGTCAACGAACTGCTGCCGGTGCTGGATAGCCTGGACCGTGCGCTGGAAGTTGCGGACAAAGACAATGACGCTATGGCGGCTATGGTCGAAGGTATTGAGCTGACCCGTAAGTCAATGCTGGATGTTGTGGCGAAGTTTGGCGTACAGGTGGTTGCGGATATCGACGTGCCGATGGACCCGAACGTGCACCAGGCGATTGCAATGGTAGAGTCTGACGACGTTGCTGCCGGTAATGTGCTGATGGTTATGCAGAAAGGCTATACCCTGAACGGACGTACCATCCGTGCGGCGATGGTCTCTGTGGCGAAAGCCAAAGGCTAATTAGCCTCAGACCGGGTAATGCTGATGCGCTACCCGGTCTGGATTACTCTCACTGGTCCGATACGCTTTCCCGCAGCGGTTTGACGGGCAACACCTGCACCTGTTTAATCATATTATCCTGCACGTCGAGAATATCGATATCGTACTGCCCAATACGCACACGTGTGCCAGCAACCGGGATCTCTTCCAGCGCTTCAAGAATAATACCGTTCACAGTACGTGCGTCATCTTCCGGCAGATGCCAGTTAAACGCCTTATTGATTTCACGAACGTTGGCGCTACCGTCAATGATCACCGAACCGTCATTCTGCGGCGTGACTTCTTCGGCAAGCGTCGGTGACATTGAGGTCGTGAAGTCACCAACAATCTCTTCCAGGATATCCTCGACCGTAACCAGTCCCTGAATATCGCCATATTCATTGACGACCAGTCCCACTTTCTTCTTGTTGCGCTGAAATTTAATGAGCTGAGTGCTGAGTGGCGTGCCTTCCGGAACGTAATAAATTTCGTCGGCGGCGCGTAACATGGTCTCTTTGGTGAACTCTTTTTTCTCGGCCATCAATCGCCAGGCTTCACGTACGCGTAGCATGCTGATGGCGTCATCGAGCGAGTCGCGATACAGCACAATACGACCGTGCGGAGAGTGCGAAAGCTGACGCACGATTGATTTCCAGTCATCGTTAATATCAATGCCGATGATTTCATTACGCGGGATCATGATGTCATCGACGCTGACTTTTTCCAGATCCAGCACTGACAGCAGCATATCCTGGTTACGGCGTGAGATTTGCGAGCGCGATTCATTCACCAGCGTTCGCAGTTCATCTTTACTCAGCGAACCGCTCACTACGATATCCGTTTTGATGCCCATCATGCGCATCAGCAGCCGCGTGATGGTGTTGAGTAGCCATACCAACGGCATCATCAGAATCTGCAGCGGAGCCAGCAGGACGCTGCTCGGATAGGCGACTTTTTCCGGATATAGCGCGGCAATCGTCTTTGGCAGCACTTCGGCAAAAACCAGCACCACAAACGTCAGTACCCCAGTGGCAATGGCGACGCCCGCATCGCCATACAGGCGCATACCGACAATGGTGCCGAGCGCGGAGGCCAGAATATTCACCAGATTATTACCGATGAGCACCAGGCTTATCAGGCGATCCGGCTTGCGAAGTAACTTTTCAACGCGTTTCGCCTGTCGATTTCCCTGCTTGGCCCGATGACGTAGACGATAGCGATTCAGGGTCATCATTCCGGTTTCAGAACCGGAAAAATAGGCGGAAATGACCACCATGATGAGGAGCGTGACAATGAGCGTGGTGGTGGAGATGTGTTCCACGTAGGATTCCTTAAAGATTTAACTCACGAACTGCTGCAGGATGCGACTGCCGAAATAGGCCAGCGTCAGAATGCCTGCGCCTGCGACGTTAAACCATACGACGCGACGTCCGCGCCAACCTTCATGGTAATGCCCCCACAACAGAACGATATAGACAAACCATGCCACGATAGAGAGAACGGCTTTATCAATGTTCTCGGTACTGAACAGGTTATGCATGTAAAACAGGCCAGTGCACAGGGTGAGCGTCAGCAGAACCACGCCAATTTGGGTGATATGAAACATTTTCCGCTCAATACTCATCAGTGGCGGCATCTCATTGCTGAAGGCCAGTTTCTTGTTTTTCAGCTGGTAGTCAATCCACGCAAGCTGTAGCGCATAGAGTGCGGCGATAATCAGCGTGGCGTAAGCGAACAGCGATAGCCCGATGTGAATCATCATGCCCGGCGTAGCTTCGAGATGAGTGATGAACTCGTTAGGCATAAACGTGGCGAAGGCCAGGTTTATCAGCGCAAAGGCGTAGACAATAGGCAGCAATAACCAGCCACGATTGCGGGACGCGACGATGGTCATTACCGTACAGATCATCAGGCTTACCAGCGAGCCGACGTTCAACAGACTCAGGTTTTGTCCGCTTTCGCCGCCGGGTAGGATACGCGCTTCCAGGGCGATAGCATGGCTTACCAGCGCAACAACCGCAGAGAGAATAGCCATACGCCGCCAGCCGCTGTTTTTTTGCAGCAGTGCGGGAATAATCAGCGCGAGGCTGACTGAGTAGGCGACAAGGGCGAGCAGAGCAAAAACGGGCATATAGGTGTCGACAGTTGGCCAGTGATAAAGAAAAGCAGTATAGCGTTACGTGACCGCTGCTCCAACCGTTGCATAACAACAAAGGCGGCTTCATGTTATACTGCGACAAATTTCTGTTGATGTGTCGCTGTCGCGACCGACCGTTTCCACCCCAGGCGAGAGACAATGTTTGATAATTTAACCGATCGTTTGTCGCGCACGCTGCGCAATATCAGTGGCCGTGGACGCCTTACTGAAGACAACGTTAAAGAGACGCTGCGCGAAGTGCGCATGGCGCTGCTGGAGGCTGACGTAGCGCTGCCGGTAGTGCGTGAGTTTATCAATCGCGTAAAAGAGAAAGCGGTTGGTCATGAAGTTAACAAAAGCCTGACGCCGGGTCAGGAGTTCGTCAAGATTGTCCGTAACGAACTGGTTGCGGCAATGGGCGAAGAAAACCAGACCCTGAATCTGGCTGCACAGCCGCCAGCCGTGGTGCTGATGGCGGGCCTGCAGGGTGCGGGTAAAACGACCAGCGTCGGTAAGCTGGGTAAATTCCTGCGCGAGAAGCATAAGAAGAAAGTGCTGGTGGTCTCCGCGGACGTTTATCGCCCGGCGGCGATTAAACAGCTGGAAACGCTGGCCGAGCAGGTCGGTGTGGACTTCTTCCCGTCGGATGTCGGCCAGAAGCCGGTCGATATCGTTAACGCCGCGCTGAAAGAAGCCAAACTCAAATTCTACGACGTGCTGCTGGTGGATACCGCCGGTCGTCTGCACGTTGACGAAGCGATGATGGACGAAATCAAACAGGTCCACGCTTCTATCAAACCGGTAGAAACGCTGTTTGTGGTCGACGCCATGACCGGTCAGGATGCCGCGAATACCGCAAAAGCCTTTAACGAAGCGCTGCCGCTAACCGGCGTAGTGCTGACAAAAGTTGATGGTGATGCCCGTGGCGGTGCGGCGCTCTCTATTCGTCATATTACCGGTAAGCCGATTAAATTCCTCGGCGTCGGCGAGAAAACCGAAGCACTGGAGCCGTTCCATCCGGACAGGATTGCTTCGCGCATTCTCGGCATGGGCGACGTGCTGTCGCTGATCGAAGATATCGAAAGCAAGGTTGACCGCGCGCAGGCAGAAAAATTAGCCAGCAAGCTGAAAAAAGGCGATGGCTTCGATCTCAACGATTTCCTTGAACAGCTCAACCAGATGAAAAACATGGGCGGTATGGCAAGCCTGATGGGCAAGCTGCCGGGCATGGGTCAGATCCCTGACAATGTGAAATCGCAGATGGACGATAAAGTGCTGGTGCGTATGGAAGCCATCATCAACTCGATGACGATGAAAGAACGCGCTAAGCCGGAAATTATCAAAGGTTCCCGTAAACGCCGTATCGCTGCCGGTTGCGGTATGCAGGTTCAGGACGTAAACCGCCTTCTGAAACAGTTCGACGACATGCAGCGCATGATGAAGAAAATGAAGAAGGGCGGAATGGCGAAGATGATGCGTGGTATGAAGGGGATGATGCCGCCTGGATTCCCAGGCCGCTAATCGGCCTGGCTTGTTTGCCATTTCGGCACCGGGGTGTGCTCGCCATCCTCACGTACTGCGTGTACGCTCCGGTGGCTGCGCGCACGCCGGCACCGAACTGACGGCACCGCCAACGGCCTTTTATAGCAGAGTTATCAACTGCTGATTGCATTTTCCCCAGAAATCAGTAAAATTTTCGGGCTTTTAATATGACACCCGGGCTCCGTTCCTCGATGGGGCCTGGGTGTTTTATTCACACAAGAGGATGTTATGGTTACTATTCGTTTAGCTCGTCACGGCGCTAAAAAGCGTCCGTTCTACCAGGTTGTTGTTACCGACAGCCGTAATGCACGCAACGGTCGCTTCATCGAGCGCGTTGGCTTCTTTAACCCAATCGCTAGCGAAAAAGAAGAAGGCACTCGCCTGGATCTGGATCGCATCGCTCACTGGGTTGGCCAGGGCGCGACTATTTCTGATCGCGTAGCTACGCTGATCAAAGCAGCAAACAAAGCAGCTTAATCTGTCACGGTGGTCATGATGAGCAAGCAACTCGCCGCACAGGCTCCTGTGGAACCCATCGTTTTGGGGAAAATGGGGTCTTCTTACGGTATCCGTGGTTGGCTCAGAGTGTTTTCTTCCACTGAAGACGCCGAAAGCATTTTTGACTATCAGCCCTGGTTTATCCAGAAGGCGGGTCAGTGGCAGCAAGTACAGCTGGAAAGCTGGAAGCACCACAATCAGGATCTGATCATCAAGCTGAAAGGCGTTGACGATCGTGATTCGGCGAATCTACTGACTAATTGCGAAATTGTCGTGGATTCCTCGCAGTTGCCAGCGCTGGAAGATGGTTCCTATTACTGGAAAGACCTTATGGGCTGCCAGGTAGTGACCACTGAAGGCTACGATCTCGGTAAAGTCGTCGATATGATGGAAACCGGTTCGAATGACGTCATCGTCATCAAGGCAAACCTGAAAGATGCATTTGGTATCAAGGAACGTCTTGTACCGTTCCTCGATGGGCAGGTTATCAAGAAAGTCGATCTCGCTACTCGTACTATCGAAGTAGATTGGGATCCTGGTTTTTAAACCACCGGATAAACGGTAAAAGTCGGCGTTATGGGGATTGGCTTGTGTTTATAGGTATCGTTAGCCTGTTTCCAGAAATGTTCCGCGCAATTACCGATTACGGGGTAACTGGCCGGGCAGTAAAAAATGGCCTGCTGAACATCCAGAGCTGGAGTCCTCGTGACTTTACTCATGACCGGCACCGTACCGTGGACGATCGTCCTTACGGCGGCGGACCGGGGATGTTAATGATGGTGCAACCTTTACGGGACGCCATTCATGCAGCAAAAGCTGCGGCTGGTGAAGGCGCAAAGGTGATTTATCTGTCACCTCAGGGACGCAAGCTTGATCAAGCGGGCGTTAGCGAACTGGCCACGAATCAAAAGCTGATTCTGGTATGTGGTCGCTATGAAGGAATAGATGAGCGCGTGATTCAAACCGAAATTGACGAAGAATGGTCAATCGGCGATTACGTACTCAGCGGTGGTGAGTTACCGGCAATGACGCTGATCGACTCCGTTTCCCGGTTTATTCCGGGAGTTCTGGGTCATGAAGCTTCGGCAATCGAAGATTCTTTTGCTGATGGATTGCTGGATTGCCCGCACTATACCCGACCTGAAGTGTTAGAGCAGATGGAAGTACCGGCAGTGTTACTGTCGGGGAACCACGCTGAGATACGTCGCTGGCGTTTGAAACAGTCGCTGGGCCGGACCTGGCTTAGAAGACCTGAACTTCTGGAAAACCTGGCTCTGACTGAAGAGCAAGCAAGGTTGCTGGCGGAGTTCAAAAAGGAACACGCACAACAGCAACATAAACATGATGGGCAGGCGTAAGCCCCCAATATCAGTTTACCCAGGATAAGAGATTAAATTATGAGCAACATTATTAAGCAACTTGAACAAGAACAGATGAAGCAGGACGTACCTTCCTTCCGTCCGGGTGATACCGTGGAAGTGAAAGTATGGGTTGTTGAAGGTTCCAAAAAACGTCTGCAGGCATTCGAGGGCGTGGTTATCGCTATTCGTAACCGCGGTCTGCACTCTGCATTCACTGTTCGTAAAATTTCCAACGGCGAAGGCGTTGAGCGTGTCTTCCAGACTCACTCTCCGGTAGTTGACAGCATTGCTGTTAAACGTCGTGGTGCTGTTCGTAAAGCTAAACTGTACTACCTGCGTGAGCGCACTGGTAAGTCTGCTCGTATCAAAGAGCGTCTTAACTAAGATTCGCGCAAGCGACATCCTGTTAGAAAAGGGCTGGCCGAAAGGCTGGCCCTTTTTTTATCCCGACGTTTACTTCTTTTATTCTTTATGGCAATGGAATGACTGCGCGGCGCGCAGCCAGTTGGGGGATGATTATGGCGTTGAGATCACAACCGCCACGCGGCGGTTTTCAGCACGACCTTTTGATGTCTGGTTGCTGGCAATGGGATATTTCTTCCCGAGTCCCTGAGTCGTCAGGTTGGTGCGGGGAATATTAGCGCCCTGCGCCCAGGCATCGGCAACAACATTAGCGCGTTTGAGTGACAGAGCTTCGTTATAGCTGTCTTCGCCGTAGTTATCGGTATGACCATCCAGACGCGCATGGTTTAGCCCGGTAGCTGCTAGTTTGGATGCCATTTCCTTGATCTGTTTTTCACTTTCAGGACGGAGCTTATAGTCATTTTTGTCAAACAGGATGGTGTCAGACAGGCCGAGAGACCAGTCTCCTGATGCTTCAGTAAATCCGTATGATTTCATGGCTGCAATTTGCTCCGGGGTAAATTTCCCTTGAGGTGCCTGACAGCCAGCCAGAATCAGTAAAAGCAGAAGAAACGGGGATAATAAACGTTTTAGCATGTGTGTAATTCCTTATTATTTAATAATGCGTTCAGAACGCAAATGTTTAGCCTGATACATATTTTGATCGGCAAGTTCTTGTAATTTTTCGGCAGAGGCATGTTCCCACGTCAGCGCAAACCCAATGCTGAGTGTCATGCTTGCCAGATGACCATTATGCAGGTCAAAAGGTCGGTTAAACTCTTGTGACAGTGCCGCGCAGATCCGCTGAACCTCATATTCAGAGTGAACGCTATACAGCACCATAGCGAACTCATCGCCGCCAAGTCTGTATGGGTAATGGCGACTCCCCCCAAACTCGGATAACCTTTTTGCGACTTCAATCAGGACCCGATCCCCCGCTGCGTGGCCCCAGGTATCATTAATAAATTTAAAATTATCGCCATCAAGGAATAACAATGCCGAGCTGCTGTGCGCTGCGTCGTCATTCATTAGGGCATTTATGCTGCTGCGAAATGCGGCGCGATTAGCCAGACCCGTCAGAGGATCATGTAGTGCAGTACGCAAAAGCTGAGCGTTTTTTGCCTGCAGTTTAAGTTGCCACTCCTCCATCTCGTCCAGCAGACTATTAAAGTCCAGGGCAAAGAGATGAAACTCTTCAATGCGTTCCTCTGATACGCGCCGTGAAAAGTTACGGTTGGTACGAACATCATGTACCACTTCGGTAATGTTTTGCAGTGCATCCACAACACCATTGTGTAAATAGCGAGTGAGCATTAATGCAATACTGGATGCCACCAGAATGCACCCGGTAAGGACGGCCAGCGACAAATAGATGAAATGACTGATAACGCTATCGCGCGCAGTCAATCGTACTTCGCCGATGACGTTGCCATTATGCAAAATCGGCTGAGTGACCGGTTGTGGGAACAGCCAGTGGCTGATCATCCCGCTGATCTTTTCAGTGGTATCCTGCGCGTTATAGCGCCAGGTGGCGATCACCTTCTGGTTTTTATTACGGACTTCTGCAACGGAAAATTGCCCCTGCTGGCCCAGTGCCGCCAGCGTTTCAGTTGCTGCAACACTATCAGAAAAGACTAATGCAGCTTCGAGCGTACGGGTCATGGTAGCGGCAGTCAGATCCAGATTCTTTTGCGCATACTGTCTTAATGCCAGCACGGAAGAAATGCTGAGCAGCAGCCAGATCAGCATCATGGTTACCAGAACGCTGATTATGCTGATACGCCGTAATGTTCGCTTAAACGTCGGGCGTGCTATGGGAGAATGGCCCTTATCCATGCTTATTATTCCGTGCAAGCATCAATACGTCTGGACTGACCCTTACGCCGCTGCGTGAAAGGGAATCCATATTTACGGAAAATCTTACATCTTCGTCTTTAATTATGAGACAAAAGGCGCTGCCAATAACGCATTCGGGGTTCTGTTCAGCAATTAATAACAATGCCTTAGTCGGATATTTATTCTTTAATTCCACCTGATAAGTAGGGGATTCTTTTCCAAAATAAAAACCGTCACACTGCGAAACTAATATTTCTTGTTCCGTACGGATGATGACGGGAAGATAGGGTAATGCGCCTGCACTGGTATCTTTCAGGACACTGGAAAAACGCGATGAAGAGAAAATACACAGTTTTGGGGGCCCGGAAAGTGCAGGCCAGCGTGTATAACTGACGATGCCGGAAACCATAGTGCGTACAGATTTTGCTTCTTCCGTAACGCTTTGGGCATACAGCGGTAATCCGGTCAGGAGCAGTGCCAGTAGAAGTATGAGTCGGTAAGAATAGCTCATGAATAGTTACCTACCAGCGTTTGCTGTAAAACGTCGAAATACATTCAAGATTGTTTAGGACAAAATAACATTATTTTCCTAAGCCGTCATTATGTCAGGGATAAAGCTGTTAGTGATTTAAGTTAAATCTTAGTAATTTTAAAAATATAACCTATTGTTTAATTTAATCTTATTGATGCGGCACCTTCGTTTGCTCCTTTTTGCCAGGCACTGTGTAACTGGTCAACATTTTCGACCGTATCACAACTTGAGGGAAAAGTTTTCCCGGTCAAACCTTTGGCGTAAACAAAATCCTGCTGGCAGGTTTTACGTTGTCCTTCAGTGTAACCCTTAAGATATTCCGTACGATCGACCTCGGGGTCATTGTAGTTGTCGGCAAGCGTTTCATTATCTTTAACGGCATACCCCGAAATGGCATCTTGTATCCCGGCGTCGTACCAGTCGGTACCAGTCCTGGTAGGGGCATGGGTGTAGGGGTCTATCTGACATCCGCTAAGAAGTAATAGAAACAAGATGCTGATGAGTTGCTTCATTGCCTGTGCTCCTTCGTTTTTTTAAGCATAGTGGATCTGAAAATTCGGTGGTGTAAATTTAAATGTACATTTATAAGGGCTGTTTTTGTCTTGAAATGGCACAATGTAAATTATAATTTACGGATTGTGGATTGAAATCTTTACCTGTTGTGATATCGTTATTTCCTCCTCGCTGAGGATCAACTATCGCAAACGAGCTAAACAGGATCACCATCATGCAAAAAGACGCGCTGAACAACGTACATATTACCGACGAACAGGTTCTGATGACTCCGGAGCAGCTGAAAGCTGAATTTCCGCTGAGCCAGGAGCAAGAGGCGCAAATCGCCCAGTCGCGTAAAACCATCTCAGATATTATCTCTGGTCGCGATCCTCGCCTGCTGGTGGTATGTGGCCCATGCTCCATTCACGATCCTGAAATGGCGATTGAGTATGCTCGTCGATTTAAAGCCCTTGCCGCAGAGGTCAGCGATAGCCTCTACCTGGTGATGCGCGTCTATTTTGAAAAACCCCGTACCACTGTCGGCTGGAAAGGGTTAATTAACGATCCTCATATAGATGGCTCTTTTGATGTTGAAGCAGGTCTGAAAATTGCGCGTCAGCTGCTGCTTGAACTGGTAAATATGGGACTGCCGCTGGCAACTGAAGCGCTGGATCCAAATAGCCCGCAATACCTGGGCGATCTGTTTAGCTGGTCCGCAATCGGTGCCCGTACTACGGAATCGCAGACTCACCGTGAAATGGCTTCCGGTCTTTCGATGCCGGTTGGCTTTAAGAATGGTACCGACGGTAGCCTGGCGACCGCCATTAACGCCATGCGTGCGGCTGCGCAGTCGCACCGCTTTGTCGGTATTAACCAGGCCGGGCAGGTTGCACTGCTGCAAACACAGGGGAATCCGGACGGTCATGTGATCCTACGCGGGGGTAAAGCGCCAAACTACAGCCCGGCAGATGTCGCCCAGTGTGAAAAAGAGATGGAGCAGGCGGGACTACGACCTTCTCTGATGGTAGATTGCAGTCATGGTAATTCCAATAAAGATTACCGCCGTCAGCCTGCCGTGGCTGAATCCGTGATTGCACAAATCAAAGATGGCAATCGCTCGATCATTGGCTTGATGATTGAAAGTAATATTCACGAAGGCAACCAGTCTTCTGAACAGCCGCGCAGCGAAATGAAATACGGCGTGTCCGTAACCGATGCCTGCATCAGTTGGGAAATGACGGATGCGCTGCTGCGTGAAATTAGCCAGGATTTAAACGGCCAGCTGTCGGCGCGTGTAGCATAAGAGGTTGGTTATGGTTGCTGAATTGACCGCATTACGCGATCAAATTGATGAAGTCGACAAGGCGTTGCTGGATTTACTGGCACGCCGCCTGGAGCTGGTTGCCGAAGTTGGTGAAGTAAAAAGCCGCTTTGGGCTGCCGATCTACGTACCGGAACGGGAAGCCTCTATGCTGGCCTCTCGTCGTGCGGAAGCGGAAGCCCTTGGCGTGCCGCCGGACCTGATTGAAGATGTGCTACGCCGCGTTATGCGTGAGTCCTACTCCAGTGAGAACGACAAAGGGTTTAAAACGCTTTGTCCTTCTCTGCGGCCGGTGGTGATTGTCGGCGGTGGCGGTCAGATGGGGCGTCTGTTCGAAAAAATGCTCACCCTGTCAGGTTACCAGGTGCGGATCCTGGAACAGCAGGACTGGGATCGCGCGCCGGAGATCGTCTCTGATGCCGGCATGGTGATCGTCAGCGTGCCGATCCACGTCACCGAGCAGGTGATCGCCAAACTACCGCGTCTGCCGTCTGACTGCATCCTGGTGGATCTGGCTTCAGTGAAAAATGGTCCTTTGCAGGCGATGCTGGCTGCACATGATGGCCCGGTGGTGGGGTTACACCCAATGTTTGGTCCGGACAGCGGCAGTCTGGCCAAGCAGGTCGTAGTTTGGTGTGACGGACGTCAGCCGGAAGCTTATCAGTGGTTTCTGGAACAGATTCAGGTATGGGGTGCGCGACTGCATCGGATCAGCGCCGTTGAACATGACCAGAACATGGCGTTTATTCAGGCACTGCGTCACTTTGCGACCTTTGCTTACGGTCTGCATTTAGCGGAAGAGAACGTTCAACTGGAGCAGCTGCTGGCGCTCTCTTCGCCGATTTACCGCCTTGAACTGGCAATGGTTGGCCGTCTGTTTGCCCAGGATCCGCAGCTCTATGCCGATATTATTATGTCGTCTGAGAGCAACCTTGCGCTGATCAAACGCTACTACCAACGTTTTGGCGAGGCGATCGGTTTACTGGAGCAGGGCGATAAGCAAGCGTTTATAGACAGTTTCCGTAAGGTGGAGCACTGGTTTGGTGATTACGCGAAACGCTTCCAAAGTGAAAGCCGTACTTTGTTACGCCAGGCGAATGACAGCCGTCCTTAATTAAGATGCCGGATGGCGGCTTCGCCTTATCCGGCCTTCAAAAATCGTATGAATTGTAGGCCGGATAAGCGTAGCGCCATCCGGCATTGTCAAACGTTAGCTCGGATCGACTGGCACCACGTTCTCACTTGGATAGCAACCCAGTACTTTCATCGAACGCGTAATCTCACCCAGCTCTTTCAATGCTTTTTGCATCTGGGGCGATTCCAGGTTGGCCTGGATATCAAGATAAAACATCTCTTCCCACGGATTGCCGTGAATCGGGCGTGACTCCAGTTTAGTCATAATCAGATTATGGTTACGCAGTACCAGCAGCGCCTCAACCAGCGCACCGGCCTGCTGTCCTGTTGCCATCAGCAGCGTGGTTTTCGCCGGAACCTGGTCGGATACATTGATTGCTTTACGTGCCAACACCACGAAACGGGTGATGTTTTGCGACTGGTTAGCCTCAATATGTTCGAGAACCTGCAATCCATACAGTACGCCTCCGGCTTCGCTCCCCAGGGCCGCCACGCGCGGTGAGTTAGCCTGCGCAACTTTTTCCATCGCCGCAGAGGTGCTTTCGGTGTACTCAATCTTCCAGTGCGGGTAGCGATTCAGGAACTTGCTGCACTGCTGGAACGGCTGCGGATGACTATATACCGTTTCAATGGTCTCAAAATCCGTCGTGCCGGACACCAGTACACAGTGGTCTATTGTAATGGTCATCTCGCCAACGATAGACAGGCTGGTGTGCTGCAGAAGGTCGTAAACGTCGTTAATCCCACCGGAACTGGTGTTTTCAATCGGAACCACAGCATAGTCAGCCTGTCCGGTTTCGACCTGATTAAAGATGTCGGCAAATTTTGCGCAGCCGCTTTCAATAAATTGTTCAAAATGGCGGGCGGCGTACTGACGTGCTGCGAGATGGGAATATGACCCTTTTGGCCCAAGGAAGGCCACGCGCGCGGAGTGTGGGTTAATTTTGTTCAGGTGCTGCTGGAGCAGTGCCTGTTGAGTCAGGACGGAGTCTTCGATGATGAGCTGGAACAGGCGAGTAATGTAGTGAGCATCGAGATGATGTGCTTTGCCCAACTGGATCAGGCGGTCCAACAGGTCACGTTCACGGTCGATATCTCGTACCGGACGATGTGAAAGCAGTTTGGCTTTACCAACTTCTACGGCCAGTCCACGTCGCTCAGCCAGCAGGGCCAGTAATTTTTCATCCAGCGTGCTGATCTTATCGCGCAGCGCCAGCAATGGGTTTTCCGATGTCATAGTGTTGCCTTTCTTGTTATCAATAAAAAAGGCCCCCCGTTGTGGGAGGCCTTATTGTTCGTCTTCGCATTCTTTATCACACGACGAAACGCCTCCCATTCAGGGGAAGGTAAAAAAGAATGCGAAGAAGAACGGGACAAGTTTCATGTAATTTTCCTTTGGCTACGTCAGTAAAGTACCCGTACTGTTTTCACCCTGTCAACAAAAAACGCGCCCGAAGGCGCGTTGGCGATACACTCAATGTAAGGGACTACTCTTCTTCTGCTTCGACGAAGTTGGCGTCTTTGACTGAAGTTGTTGCACGACGGGCTTCGCCTTTGTGCTGCACTTTATTGAGCTGCCGTTCCAGCTTGTTGATCAAATCGTTAATTGCGGTGTACATATCCTCGTGTTTTGCGCTGGCGACCAGATGTCCGTTCGGTGTATTGATGGTGGCATCAGCAATGAAACCCTGTGGCTCCTTAGACAGAATGATATGTGGATTAATCAGATGAGTTTGCCATTTTTCTAGTTTGGCGAGACGGTCTGCGACATGCTGGCGAATTGCCGGAGTAATTTCCATTTGTTTACTGGTAATGTTCATTGTCATAAATTTTACCTCTTGTCTTTCCCGTCTTGGTGATTCCAGCATACCGTTCCTAATGTCAAAATGTGTGATCTAAATCACATTATTTTGTCGCTTTTTGTCAAGAAAACCTTTTTGTGAGGCACCGCAGGAACAGGCGATTTTTTACTTGAGGAATACCTGAAAGCAGGCCATATTTGATGGGATGCGTCGGAGCTAAACCGCTTCAGTTATGGCGTTAACGGATAAAAAAACGGCAGCCCAAGGGCTGCCGTTTTGCATTCTGAGGTAAATCAAGTATTGCTGCTGTTGGCGGCAATAATTTTCGCTACTTTTTCAGCCTGCGCATTCATCTGCATCTGGCGATAAGCGTTTTCCATCAACGGCAGGGCATTACGTGTTGCCTGGGTATCAGGGTAGTCGCGCAGCATGCCTTCCACACGGTTTACCACGGCAACCCATGCACCGCGGGCAGTGTAGTATTCCGCAACGGAGTATTCATACTTCGCCAGACGATCTTTCAGGAACACCAGACGTTTGGTGGCGTCAGTGGTGTACTGGCTGTTCGGATAGCCACGTACCAGTTTGGAAAAGTCATTAAACGCAGCTCGGGCATGTTGTGGATCGCGATCGCTGCGATCAACACCAAAGAATCCTTGCAGTGCGCTATCATCCAACGCCATATTGGTCAGGCCACGCATATACATGACATAATCAATGTTAGGGTGTGTCGGGTTAAGACGGATAAAACGATCGATAGCAGCCTGAGCAAGTGGCAGATCGGCGTTTTTGTAGTAGGCGTAGATGAGATCTAATTGCACCTGCTGAGAATACGGTCCAAATGGATAACGGTTATCCAACGCTTCCAATTGCGTTATTGCCTGTTTCCAGTTACCGTCCTGCAGCTTTTGCTGAGCAGTCGCGTAGATTTCATTTGGCGGATTATCGGGCACCTCTTCCTTTGAACCAGAGCAACCCGCCAAAAACAGGCTCAACGTGGCTGCTGCCACCAGATATTTCATGCGCGTCATGACGTTTTGACTTTCCTCAAAATGTAATACGGGAGATTCTCTGTTCCTGCTCCCGGTTAAGACCAGCTACAATAGCACACTATATTAAACGGCAAAGCCGTAAAACCCAACGTTAAACGAAGAAGCAGTTTATGGCACAACGAGTAGAACTCACCGCAACAGTCTCCGAAAATCAGCTCGGTCAACGCTTAGATCAGGCTTTGGCCGAATTGTTCCCTGATTATTCGCGATCGCGCATAAAAGAATGGATCCTCGACCAGCGCGTACTGGTAAATGACCAACTTTGCGATAAACCGAAAGAAAAAGTGTTGGGTGGAGAGCGTGTCTCCATCAACGCAGAAATTGATGAAGAGGTTCGTTTTGAACCTCAGGATATCCCACTGGATATCGTTTATGAAGATGACGACATTCTTGTCATCAACAAACCCCGTGACCTTGTAGTGCATCCGGGCGCCGGGAATCCCGATGGCACGGTATTGAATGCGTTACTGCATTACTACCCGCCAATCGCGGATGTTCCTCGTGCCGGTATCGTACACCGTCTGGATAAAGACACGACTGGATTAATGGTGGTAGCAAAAACGGTTCCGGCGCAAACACGTTTGGTGGAGTCGTTGCAGCTGCGCGAAATTACCCGTGAGTACGAAGCCGTGGCGATTGGTCACATGACTGCTGGCGGAACCGTTGAGGAACCGATTAGCCGTCACCCGACCAAGCGTACGCATATGGCGGTACACCCAATGGGTAAACCGGCGGTAACGCACTATCGCATTATGGAACACTTCCGTGTGCACACGCGTCTGCGGTTGCGTCTGGAAACCGGACGTACGCACCAGATCCGCGTGCACATGGCACATATCACTCATCCTCTGGTGGGCGATCAGGTCTACGGTGGCCGTCCACGTCCACCGAAAGGCGCTTCTGACGAATTTATCTCCGTACTGCGTAAGTTCGACCGTCAGGCGCTGCATGCGACCATGCTGCGTTTGTATCACCCGATTTCCGGTATCGAAATGGAATGGCATGCGCCGATTCCACAAGATATGGTGCAATTGATTGAAGTGATGCGCGCTGATTTCGAAGAACACAAGGATGATATTGCCTGGCTATGAGTAAGCTAATTGTCCCGCAGTGGCCGATACCGCAAGGTGTCGCGGCGTGTAGTTCTACCCGTATTGGCGGAGTCAGTATGCCGCCTTACGATTCGCTGAATCTGGGCGCCCATTGCGGCGATAACTCGGAGCATGTTGAAGAGAACCGCAAACGACTGTTTGCTGCGGGCAATCTGCCGTCAAAGCCGGTCTGGCTGGAGCAGGTCCACGGTAAGGATGTCCTGAAACTGACCGGCGAGCCTTACGCCTCCAAACGTGCAGATGCGTCGTACAGCAACACGCCGGGCACCGTGTGTGCGGTGATGACCGCTGATTGTTTGCCGGTGTTGTTTTGCAATCGTGCCGGAACGGAAGTTGCTGCTGCCCATGCGGGTTGGCGCGGATTATGCGCCGGCGTGCTGGAAGAGACGGTGGCGTGTTTTGCCGACAAACCTGAAAACATTATTGCCTGGCTAGGCCCGGCGATAGGTCCAAACGCGTTTGAAGTTGGACCAGAAGTCCGCGAGGCGTTCATGACGAAAGATCCGCAAGCGGACCTTGCATTTGTGCCGCGCGGCGACAAGTATCTGGCGGATATCTACCAGCTTGCCCGTCAGCGCCTGGCCAATGTCGGCGTGGAGAATCTCTACGGTGGCGACCGTTGCACCTTCAGCGAAAGTGAGACGTTCTTCTCTTATCGTCGCGACAATACCACGGGTCGTATGGCAAGTTTTATTTGGCTGATATAACCTAAAGAATCAAGACGATCCGGTACGTGTAATTTTCTTTTCACATAATTCAGGTCATTCACCTTGAATAATTGAGGGATGACCTCATTTAATCTCCAGTAGCAATTTTGACCTGTTATGGGAGGAGTTATGCGTCTGGATCGTCTTACTAATAAATTCCAGCTTGCTCTTGCCGATGCCCAGTCACTCGCATTGGGGCACGACAATCAATTTATCGAACCACTTCATCTAATGAGCGCCTTGCTGAATCAGGAAGGGGGATCGGTACGTCCTTTATTAACGTCTGCTGGCATTAATGCTGGCCAGTTACGTACAGCCATTGACCAGGCGTTGAGCCGTTTGCCACAGGTAGAAGGTACCGGCGGCGATGTGCAGCCTTCTCAGGAACTGGTGCGTGTACTGAATCTTTGCGACAAGCTGGCGCAAAAACGTGGGGACAACTTTATTTCGTCAGAACTGTTCGTTCTGGCGGCGCTTGAGTCACGCGGTACGCTGACCGATTTATTAAAATCAGCAGGCGCGACGACCGCCAATATCACTCAGGCAATTGAACAAATGCGTGGAGGTGAAAGCGTGAATGACCAGGGGGCTGAAGACCAACGTCAGGCCTTGAAAAAATATACCGTTGATCTGACCGAACGTGCCGAACAGGGCAAACTCGATCCGGTCATCGGCCGTGATGAAGAAATTCGCCGTACCATTCAGGTGCTGCAACGTCGTACTAAAAATAACCCGGTGTTAATCGGTGAACCCGGTGTCGGTAAAACCGCCATCGTTGAAGGGCTGGCCCAACGCATCATCAATGGTGAAGTGCCGGAAGGCTTAAAAGGCCGTCGTGTACTGGCACTGGATATGGGCGCGCTGGTGGCTGGGGCCAAATATCGTGGTGAGTTCGAAGAACGTTTAAAAGGTGTGCTGAACGATCTCTCGAAACAGGAAGGCAACGTCATTCTGTTTATCGACGAATTGCATACCATGGTTGGGGCGGGTAAAGCCGATGGCGCAATGGACGCCGGGAACATGCTGAAACCTGCGTTGGCCCGTGGGGAGCTGCACTGCGTAGGTGCAACAACGCTTGATGAATATCGCCAGTACATCGAAAAAGATGCGGCGCTGGAACGTCGTTTCCAGAAAGTGTTTGTGGCTGAACCTTCAGTGGAAGACACCATCGCAATCTTGCGTGGCCTGAAAGAACGTTATGAACTGCACCATCATGTGCAGATTACTGACCCGGCGATTGTTGCGGCAGCTACGCTGTCTCACCGCTATATTGCCGATCGTCAGTTGCCGGATAAAGCTATCGACCTTATTGACGAAGCGGCATCCAGCATTCGTATGCAGATTGACTCCAAGCCGGAGGAACTCGACAGACTCGACCGCCGTATTATCCAGCTCAAACTGGAACAGCAGGCATTAATGAAAGAGTCTGATGAGGCAAGTAAAAAACGTCTCGATATGCTCAACGAAGAGCTGGACGACAAAGAACGCCAGTATTCTGAGTTAGAGGAAGAGTGGAAAGCTGAAAAAGCTTCCCTCTCGGGAACGCAAACTATCAAGGCTGAGCTGGAGCAGGCAAAAATCGCCATCGAACAGGCGCGCCGCGTTGGCGACCTGGCGCGGATGTCTGAACTGCAGTACGGCAAAATTCCTGAACTGGAAAAACAGCTGGAAGCAGCTACCCAGTCTGAAGGCAAAACCATGCGTCTGCTGCGTAATAAAGTCACGGATGCAGAAATTGCTGAGGTGCTGGCGCGCTGGACCGGGATCCCAGTTGCTCGCATGCTGGAAGGCGAACGGGAAAAACTATTGCGTATGGAGCAGGAGCTGCACAGCCGCGTGATTGGTCAGAACGAAGCGGTGGAAGCCGTTTCTAACGCCATCCGTCGTAGCCGTGCGGGCTTGTCCGATCCGAATCGTCCGATTGGTTCATTCCTGTTCCTTGGTCCAACCGGTGTCGGTAAAACCGAACTGTGCAAAGCGCTGGCAAACTTTATGTTCGACAGTGACGATGCAATGGTGCGTATCGATATGTCCGAGTTTATGGAGAAACACTCCGTGTCTCGTTTGGTCGGGGCACCTCCGGGATATGTCGGTTATGAAGAAGGTGGTTACCTGACGGAAGCAGTACGTCGTCGTCCTTACTCTGTCATCTTGTTGGATGAAGTGGAGAAGGCGCATCCGGATGTGTTCAACATTCTGCTGCAGGTGCTTGATGATGGTCGTCTGACTGACGGACAGGGGAGAACGGTCGACTTCCGTAATACGGTTGTCATTATGACCTCAAACCTGGGTTCCGATCTGATCCAGGAACGCTTCGGTGAGCTGGATTACGGCCATATGAAAGATATGGTGCTGGGCGTTGTGAGCAATAACTTCCGCCCGGAATTCATCAACCGTATAGATGAGGTTGTTGTGTTCCACCCGCTGGGTGAGCAGCATATTGCTTCTATTGCTCAGATCCAGTTGCAGCGTCTGTACAAACGTCTGGAAGAGCGTGGCTATGAAATCCATATTTCTGACGAGGCGCTTAAACTGCTGAGCGCGAATGGTTACGATCCGGTGTATGGCGCGCGTCCATTGAAACGTGCTATCCAGCAGCAGATCGAAAACCCGCTGGCGCAGCAAATTCTGTCTGGTGAACTGATTCCGGGCAAAACGATTCGTCTGGAAGTGAATGACGATCGCATAGTGGCAGTGCAGTAAGTCACAAAACAACAATAAACGGGCCCTGCGGGGCTCGTTTTTGTTTAAAATCCAGGCGAAAATGGACGTATTGATTGAAAAGTAATCGCTTGATAAGTTTTTTATATTTTTAACTTGTCAGCCTGAAATAACTCCCTATAATGCGCCTCCACTGACACGGAACAACGGATTACAAGCCGCCGGGTCAGCGGGG
>NZ_JAOWHW010000068.1:0-230 GCF_030332425.1 Citrobacter sp. Cpo142 | reverse complement strand
TATCTTCGAGTGCCCACACAGATTGTCTGATAAATTGTTAAAGAGCAGTTGCGACGCGCTTTAGCGCTCTGTCGCGAGGTCCCGTATATTACGTTTTCCTCATTCAGAGTCAAGCATTTATTTTTGCTTTTCTCTACGAGATTCTCAGGAGAACCCCGCTGACCCGGCGGCTTGTAATCCGTTGTTCCGTGTCAGTGGAGGCGCATTATAGGGAGTTATTTCAGGCTGAC
>NZ_JAOWHW010000067.1:0-393 GCF_030332425.1 Citrobacter sp. Cpo142 | reverse complement strand
CCGTTAAAGTTTACCGGACTGTTGCCGATAATCTTATTAACGTTGTGACAGCCCTCTACGCAACGGTAGACCCCATAGACATTGTCAGATTTCAGACCAGCCCTCACCGTCTGGTCTTTTTTGGCAGGACGCTTCGGGGTATTAAATGGTCGTGTCTGACACACTCCATTCAGGCACACTGATACCGATAACAGATCTCGTTAATCAAAATATGATTCCTCATAAATAAGTCTGGAGGCACCAGTTATTTGTCAGGGAGACCGGGGTCCGAAATAACCAGCTTCATTCACGGGTAATAAAATGAAAATCAAAGACTTTAGTGTGGGTATCAGGCTGGCTGGCAGCTTCAGCCTAATTCTGGTTCTTGTCATGATCATGACAGTGACCGGAGTG
>NZ_JAOWHW010000066.1:0-306 GCF_030332425.1 Citrobacter sp. Cpo142 | reverse complement strand
AACCTGTCATTGCCCTGTACTGAATAGCCAGCCCTCCGGGGCTGGCCTTTTTGTTTCGGTCAGTCCCAAAATTTTGTTAAAGCAAGTTTAAAATGTCACCTGTTTCTCCAAAGTTGAAATGTCACTTCTAAGCCAATCTATTTATACATAATCTTTACATCTTTCCCCGGTGACAAAGTGCTAATTGGTCTGTAATGTTCAATGTGTGGCAGGCAAGCCGCCGGTGACTTAGGGAAGGTGCGAACAAGTTCCTGATATGAGATCATCATATTCATCCGGAGCGCATCCCAGAGGGACATCATGAGC
>NZ_JAOWHW010000065.1:0-231 GCF_030332425.1 Citrobacter sp. Cpo142 | reverse complement strand
CAGATCAGTGAGCAGGGGGACCGTGAAGCCCTGAACAACTTCATTCGGTCACAGCAGTTACCGATCATAAATGACTACATTGCCAGTCTGCAGGCACTGGTGGAATACGAAAGAACAAGCATAGATAAAGCGGGTGAAGTTATCGATGATCATGGTACGGCAGCCATACTGACACTGATCATCACTGGGTGTATGGCGCTTCTTCTGGGAGGTGTGCTGGCATGGCTGATC
>NZ_JAOWHW010000064.1:0-13482 GCF_030332425.1 Citrobacter sp. Cpo142 | reverse complement strand
TGGTAAGCAGAGTTTTTGAAATGTAAGGCCTTTGAATAAGACAAAAGGCTGCCTCATCGCTAACTTTGCAACAGTGCCGTATTTCGCTTGAAGAAGCGCCGCCGCCAAAACAGCAGATTGTCTGCAGCCGGTCCTTTGGGGAGCGTGTCACGACGTATGAAGCCATGCGCCAGGCAGTTTGTCAGTATGCTGAGCGTGCAGCTGAAAAACTGCGCGGCGAGCGACAGTTCTGCAGGCACATTGCTGTATTTGTGAAGACGTCACCGTTCGCGGTGAACGAACCGTATTACGGGAATGTGGCCAGTGAGAAGTTGATGACTCCCACGCAGGATACCAGGGACATCATAGCCGCAGCGGTGAAAGCACTGGATCGGATCTGGGTGAATGGCCATCGATATGCAAAAGCGGGTTGCATGCTCAATGATTTCACTCCTACCGGGGTTTCGCAGTTGAACCTGTTCGATGATACTCAGCCCCGAAGCAACAGTAATCAGCTGATGAAAGTCATGGACGGTATTAACCATTCCGGTCTGGGGAAAGTATGGTTTGCGGGACGAGGTATCGCACCTGAGTGGCAAATGAAACGGGAGATGCTTTCACCGGCCTATACAACTCGCTGGTCTGAACTGCCAGTAGCGAAATTATGAGTCACGAAAAGGTTGAAAAACTTGGTGATTTCAGTGTGAAAGAATTTAAAATTTTCCTTTACAATCATAATAATAACATTGAAATCGGCATGGTGAAAAACATAAAAAAAGGATGCTCTCCGGCATCCTTTTCCCTTACTCACTTGACTCAGGAAGTCTTTTCAGAATACGTTTTATTGCATCATCAATCTCCGACTGTGCCTCAGCGGAAATGCGGGAAAACTCATAAACAACCAGTCGCTTCTTTGAATCAGTTTTCTTTCTGGCAAACTGATTGCGATCTGAAAATTCTCTCAGCTTCTCAGTTTGAACCGTTCTGGTAGGGCGGGTTGTCAACGATTTGCTCTCAACCCTGATAGCCGCCAGAATTTTGCTTTTATCAATTGCCGGATAATCTGGCATGGTCTTCAACCGATGTTGAACTTTTTCCATCAGTTCTGTTACGGATGTTTGCTTGTTGTTTGCTTCTTCAGCCAGTTTTAGCAAAAACTGATAATCCGACAAAGAAATATCATTTATCACCGGGAATACTGCAACCATTTCATCTGGCACTGCTGCGGCCTGAAACGCGCGAGTCACTTTCGCCGGAGAGAGATTCTCTTTCAACGCAATCTCTTCTTTCGTCATGCTAGTTCCATAGGTGACTTCAAGTCGTTTCCCCAACTCTCGAAGGCTATGTTCTCTAGCTGTCTGGATATCTTGCGCTAACTGCCGTGCATCGGCGAGTGATATATCATCTTTAGTTACTAGGATTTCGAATTTAACGTTATTAAATATGCAGGCGGCACGGCGTCGGGTCCCATCTAATATCTCAATTCGTCCATTAACCTCCCGTCCAATAGCCGGGAAGAATTGCTGCAGCTTTATCGTCCGGGAAATATCACTAACGGACTCACGCGTAAGCATAGCCTGATCTCGTCCATTGACCGATGCATCAACGAACGTCTTTGATTCAATCTCTCCGCTTAATACAACCGTTTTGACAAATTTGGCCTGCTTGCCGGATTTAAGAGTAAACGTTTTGACATCTCCGTCACCTTCAAGCATACGGGCAAACTCTGAATTGCTATTACCGAGAACTCGCCCACGAGCTAAAACCTTTTTCATTTAGACTCTCCCCGGATGTATTCAATGCGGTCAAAAACTGCTTTCGTAAACCGTTCTGCTTCAGTACGTGCCTTTTTCAACGCTTCAGCACTACCAGGGTATGAAACAGGGTTAGCACTAATAATAGTGTCAAAAGATTCACCACATCGTTCGAATCCATCCAAACGTGGCAGTGACGAGTCCAGAATATTACTTGCATACACTTCGCGGGCCAGGCTATGCGAAGTTTCGTGATCACGCTTATTAGTCATTTTTGACATGAAACCGATACTCGCGCTCAGGCGTGGTTCCACACCTTCGTCTTCAAGACGCTCCAGCATTTCAGGCAAACGTGTCAGATATTTAAGGGTTGAATGGAAATCAACCTGTGCCGGTGGAGTAGGGGTCAGAAGCAAATCACTCGCTGCCAGACCATTCAGAAGGAACGGATCAAGATGGGGGCCAGTATCTATGAAGACAAAATCATAGTCACCAGCGATACGGTCAATAATTGTTTTCCTGAGGACTTCAGAAGGTTTAAGTCCTGGTAAATGTTCTGCTACTAAAGACTCCCACTGGCTCGCCACAAAGCCGTCATCAATAGAAGCAGGGATGACATCAACACCAGGAATAATGGTGGGGCGAATAACTGCTTCTCGCAATGTTTCAACATCGAGATCATTCAGCATTGCCTGAGCAGCTGTTTCAAGGACTGTACCAATGCTATGGGTGTGATCCAGGAACATAGTACTGGAGGCCTGTGGGTCGAGGTCTATTACAAGGATGCGAAGATCATGCCGCAGCAGGTCCTGATGTACACGCAACGCATGTGCAAGAGTAACTGTACTGACTGTTTTTGATACACCACCTTTAAGGTTTACAACGAAAATAACGTAGGGTTCTTTATGGATATCGCGATATTTAGGTATCTGTCGGTGGGCGTAGATATCGATAACATTCTTTATCGTCAGAGCATATTGTTCGACGTTACCAATCTGCTTTTTATTAAATATATAGCCGTCTTCTTCCATTTCTTTCATGGCCAGTTCTACGATACGCCGGCTCAGCTTTGGTAGTTTTGCGACAGCGTTACGAGTATATGTCTGATGATAATCTGTCAGATTAAATTCTTTCCTTTGTTCCTCAATATCCCTACTCATAGCCTGAAGTAAAGCGCTTGCTCTAAGAGCTATGGTACCCACACTACCGTAATCGCGTTTCATTTTTGTCCCCTAAAGATGGAATCCTTGCACATTGATGGCGTAGAAGCTCACGCCATTGTACACAATAAATAATAACGTACAACATATAATGATACGACATTAAATTATTGTACGTTAATACCTACCTATCACGTAGCTCAAAAAGACAACTGAGGCTGTACTCAAAGAAAAAACCGTGAGTCTGTTCAGAGCTTGCATCTGAGCAGGCGAGGGGTTGGACAAGCTCCGTGGGCGCGTCAGCCTGTCACATTGGGGTATGCTCTATATATACCACCCGAAAAAATACCGGCGAATATTATTGTTACCACATAAGTGATACCATCATAAGCAAGACCACTTAAAAGTTACCAGAAGGACAAAATATGTTCGTTTTTGGTTACCTCCGGGCATCCACTTCAGAGCAGAATGCCAGCCGGGCAAAAAATGCACTGAAGGCATTTGCAAACCAAAATGGCCACCGTATTGCTGGCTGGTATATCGACAATGTCTCCGGTACGACAATGAACCGTCCTGAACTGATCAGGCTTCTTGGTGATGCGGAACCTGGTGATGTGATTCTCATTGAACAGGTCGACAGGCTTACTCGACTGGATGATGCAGGCTGGGAGACACTCAGAAAGCAAATCACCGACAAGCAGCTGGCCATCGTCAGTCTTGATTTACCAACCAGCCATCTGGCGCTATCCAGCACAGTAAGTGATGACTTCACCCGAAGCATGCTGAAGGCCGTAAATGGCATGATGCTGGATATGCTCGCCGCTATTGCCAGAAAAGACTACGAAGACCGTCGACGTCGCCAGGCAGAGGGAATCTGTAAAGCGAAAACTGAAGGAAAATACCGGGGCAGGGTGGCCGATGCACAGAAACATGAACTGATACGTACTCTGCGTCTGGCCCACGGAAAATCACTGCGTGAAACAGCCCGCCTGGCTGGCGTATCAAAGATGACAGTAATCAGGGTCTGTAACGGCAATCATAAGCAGGATACTGATTGACGATACTTATTCACGTTAGGTTCAGAACAAACAATTAAGCTTATGGAGCGAATATGGCTGAAAGAATATCTCAAAGAGAACAGGAGTTGTTGGAGGAATTCCTTTGTACTGTTCTGGATGATTTCAGTAAAGGCAGTATAACCCACCATCAGGCTGTCAGCGGTATCGCGACATTATATACAGCTGCCACAGAAGGACGGAGAGAAGAGGCTTTAGAATATCTGAGAGAGGGAAGAAAGTTGCTAAGGCAGTAATTGATGATGAGTAAAGATGGTTTAGGAAGGGGACCGAACCACCCCGGAACGGTCCCCTGAAGGAATGGCAATTCCGTTCACCGCCAATATTAGCTTTTCCCGGGCTGTGATAACATCTCCGGGTCATTTTTCAGAGCCCAGGACTGATGAAGAAGAAACCAGGTACACCCACACCCCATGACGCGACATTTCGCCAGTTCCTGGCGAATCCCGATGTCGCCCGTGACTTCATGATGTTACATCTCCCGGCTGAATTACGCGCGCTGTGCGATTTGACCACGCTGAAGCTGGAGTCCGGTACCTTCGTTGAGGACGACTTACGTCAGTACGCCAGCGACATTCTCTGGAGCATGAAAACCACCACCGGCGATGACGGGTACATCCATCTGCTTCTGGAACACCAGAGTTCGGCGGATAAAAATATGGCCTTTCGTCAGCTCAGATATGCTGTCGCCGCCATGCAACGTCATCTTGAAGCGGGTCATAAAAAACTGCCGCTGGTCATCCCGGTTCTGTTTTACCACGGCAGCCGGAGTCCGTACCCGTTCTCCACGAACTGGCTGGATTGTTTCAGTAACCCGGAACAGGCCGGAAAAGTATACACGACAGGATTCCCGCTGGTTGATGTCACCGTCATCGATGATGATGAGATAATGAACCACAGACGGATGGCCGCACTGACCCTGCTGATGAAACATATCCGCCAGCGGGACATGATGGAACTGCTGGACAGGCTACCCCGGGTAATGGTGGAATGGATTTCCCCCGAACAGGTGCGCGTTCTGATAAACTACATGGTAAATGCAGGTGAAGCGCCTGCACCTGAATTTATGCGGGCGCTGGCAGAGCGTCTGCCGCAACACGAGGATGAACTGATGACCATCGCACAACAGCTTGAACAGATTGGCATCGAGAAGGGCCTGCAGCAGGGTCTGCAGCAGGGCCTGCAGTTAGGTGAACAACGCGGTATTGAAAAAGGCGAGCGCGAAGCCACCCTTAAAATTGCACGAACCATGCTGCAGAACGGAATTGACCGCAATACCGTCATGAAAATGACCGGTCTGACTGAAGACGAACTAGCGCAGATCCGCCACTAATCCCCCTTTCCTGGCACTCCCTGTCCGGCCATCAGAGAATACTGGTGGGGCAGGGAGGCACCAGACTCAGGCTCTGCCTGCCAGCCACAGCGATTAAACACCTTCATCACCCCCACTACGTTACCCGTCAGACGTGCTGTAAGCGGATTTATCTGTCGGCCGCTGTCGTCAAAAGCGACATCGAGGTTGGCCCGTGAGAGATAAATGCCGTTCACGCCCGCACTGAGCGCCACAGCATTTCGGCCTGACCATTCCCGATCGCTCAGCAGACGGTAGTTCCAGTGCATATCTTTCGCTGTTTCCAGAGCATACGTCAGCCGGAACAGGTCGTTCTGCTCGGACAACTCGCCGGTGCAGGAACGCCAGAGGTAATTCAGCTTGCTGGCCAGCTTCGCGCTGACGCCCAGCTGGCGCCTCTGTTTCAACAGCCACTCGATGTCCGGATTTATCTCCCGGGGGAAACGCCGTTGCTTCAGCGCAGTCGCCAGCCAGCGGATGAGAAAGAGATTTTCCTGTGCCGGCGAGAGAACGCCACCCTCCTGCCTGGCCAGCGCAAGCGCCACCAGGGCACACCATGCCAGATGGCCCGATTTTTCTGTCAGCGTCACGGCTTCTCCCGCAAGTCAGAAAAATGATGTAATTCATCCAGCATAATCAGCACACGTCGGCCCGTCTTACGGGGAAACATTCGCCGCATCTCACGCGTCAGCTGCTTCTTCTCCCATCCGTAAGGGAAAATAATGCTGTATTCATTTCTCTCAGCGTAAATATCAGGGCCCGCGACGATACGCGCTACCTCCTTATTCAGACGTTCGCCTCGCCAGCCATAAGCCGCCAGTCGCTTACGGATACGTGCAATGGGAAAACGTTTATCGGAGTGACGGGGGAAGAGTAACGTCCCGTCCTCATTTCGTTTGACGCCAAACATATCCAGAGACTGCTCGATCACCACTGTTCTCGTGGGAAAATGCTCACGCATAGTTTTCATCATATTTTCCATTCCAGACTCCTGAATTAATACCTGCAGCTGTCTGACCAGCCAGAGAGCAGCGTTATCTCCCTGCGCCATCATTCATTTCACACTGGATCTCACGCCAGTATCCGGCAATATTGTTTACCACCCGAGCCGTCATAACTGCGTCAGTGACGGCGGAGTGTGCCTCCCCGGCCCAGCTCAGCCCAGCCTGACTGACAGCGCCGGAAAGCGATATGGTACCGTAGCGATTGGTGGGGCCGTAATACCCCGCTGCAAGTCGCATGGCGCAGTACACCGTCAGAGAGTCCAGCCAGCTGGCACGGTCGTTATGCGCTGCCGCTGTCTGCTTCAGAATGCGCGTATCAAACTCAGCATTGAAAATAACCAGCGGGCGCCGGCCGATATGGTGCTGCAGCTGCTGCGCAATATCGGGCCACGATGGCGCACTGACCAGATCATCGTCACTGATACCGTGTACTGCAGCTGCTGCCGGATCGATGCCGACAGTGGGTTTAAGGCGGGTCTCAAATATCCTCTCACCGCGGGCATTCACCAGACCGATTTCCAGCGCCTGCGCGCCGGCATCAAGTCCGGTTGTTTCGGTATCGAGGAAGACGGGGTCCAGCGCTAACCAGGTATGTGCCAGCATGGCGAACCTGCCACACTCACTCTTCATCCGGGCCTGCAGGCCCAGACGTGCGCTGGCCTGCCGCTGTTTTTCTGTCTGAGGGCGTTTCGCCCGCATCGGGACGCAGTCAGCCAGCCGCCATACGCCGTATTTCCCGCCGTAAGGACTTTTGTACATTCTGACCGGTTCCACACCGGGGGCTGGCTTCATCCTGAACTCATCCCGAAGCCGCCCTCTGGTGTAGCATTTTTCCTCCGCCCGGGGCGCTTCATCACAGGCGTCTGAATTGTCATCATCACGCATTCTGGTCACCGGTCTGTTTATTGCCTGAAAGCGCCGCCATCAGTGACTGGTTCTGACGCTTCAGGGCTTCAGCCTCACCGCGCAGTGCCGCGACCGTTTCTTTCTCCCCCATCGTCTCCAGACGGGCATCATCACGCTGGTTTTCCAGCTGCGTGCAGCGATCTGTCAGACTGGCTATTTCACTGCCCATTCGCACCAGTTGCTCCGAGGAGGCTTTTTCCTGCGATTCCAGCCTTGCGGTGAGGCTGCTGACTCTGTCACGCTCAAGCGCAAGCTCCCCGGCGCGCGCCTGTGCATCAGCGACGGCCTGCTCGAGGCGCTGCTGCAGTGTCTCGCGGGTGGCCTGATGCTGCTGACGTTCTGCGGCCAGCGCATTTTCCTGCGATTCAAGACGGGTAAGGAGAGAATTGACTTTATCGCGTTCAGACTTCAGTTCTTCTGTACGCGCATTAGCTTCGGCAGAAATTTGCTCCAGTCGTTTCTGCAGGTCTTCCCGTGTGGCTTTGTGTTGTGCCTGTTCCTTACTCAGTGCATCCTGCAGGGCAGAACTGCGTAACTACAGGGATGACACCTGGGAAGCACCACAACGGGCCGCCAGACTCAGTGCGGCCGTCAAGCGCTACAAAACGTATGAGATGCTGTACTTCTTCTTCCAGATCGCTGATGAGGCCGGGCTGGACTATACTCCGCTGGTTGTAAAGCGCCTGTGCGCTCATCTTTTCGACAGGCAGGGCAGCCAGAATATTATTGTTGATATCTTTGGCCAGAAGGGACGCATGCACCGCAGCCATGACAGTGATCCTGACATTATTGCTGCCGTTGCCGAACGCTACCGGCAGCAGGCAGACGACCACTGGCAGACAGTCATGAAGAATATCGGGAGATTGAAGCAGGACTACCGGAAAAATCAGAACAGACAGAAAGGCGCAGGGGATTAAATGCATGATTAATGCTAATGTATGCGTACATTAGCATTAATCACATAAGTCAGTGAAAATAAATCAGGCTTATTCAACGTGGCGAAGGTTCTTTGGCCAGTTGCTGGAGCTGCTTCCCGAAATCAGGAAAGCCTGCGGCTGAAAGTACATCAGCAACAGCACTGGCTCTGGGATGGCAACGTTCAAGCCAGACCAGTTTGAGATCAACGCCTGACTTATCCGTATCATGCATGTGACGCGGCAAACCGGAATTACCAAACGGGCATTCAAAGGCATTCATGGCGTCGAAAAAGCAGCCGAAGAGTTCATCTGCCGGAATAGCAAACAGATGCCATTGCTGACGTATAGCGGAGATCATCGGCACATTTACACCGTAGCGACAGAGTCTGCCGGTAAGCGGAACCGCAATGCCCAGGCGGCGTGCCTGATAGCGGGCAGCGCCAAAATGGTGTGAGCCACCGTCGTTCAGCCAGTAAAGTCTCCGCTCTGCCCACGGATATTCAGCAAACAGCATCCGGTCGAGCCGTAATTCCCAGTGACGCATATTTTTTCGCAGGTGCTCTTCAGTCACAGGTTCAGCCAGCTCACGGCATCTCAGTACAGGAAACTCATCGATGTCCCGGAGATCATGATCCATAGATTTCGAGGCCGAAATCCCCCGAATATCTGTGATGTCGCATGAAAAATGAGGGATATTTTCTTTTCTAATCAGCTGCTGAACCTCAGGAACAGCAAGTGAATGGCTTTCGAGCCGGCGCTGGTAGCCCGGTTTGCGGTAGTCGATCGTCCAGGGGCGGGAATGAAATGAAATGATGACAGGGGTCAGCTAACTTTTCTTGCCGTGCAACGGTTCCACGACCTGAATGCCACGCTCCAATCGCTGCTTGTTCCCTTGATAGTCCTGCAACAAGATCGCGATAAACAGTGTATCCAGCAGGTTGAGCTGAATGATCCGCGCCACCGCATTTTGCCCCAACAGCGGCCCACTCATGGCCGGACTAAAGATCGACAAATCCGAATTCTGCGACAGCGGCGAGGCATTATCGTTGGTAATGCAAATCACCTTGGCCTGCCGCTCATTGGCAATCTCTACCGCATTCAGCAGTTCCCTTGTCTCCCCTGATTGAGAAATCACGATCACCACATCCTGCTCGTCCAGCTGACTGGCGACCATCAACATCAGGTGGAAATCGCTATAGCTGTGGCTGATGATGCCGATACGCAGGAGCTTATGCTCAAAATCCAGGCATACCGATGCCGAACCACCTACCCCCAGTATCATCACCCGTCTGGCGCGATAAATCAGGCCGGCTGCCTGCCCAATCACCTGGGTATCTGCCACCGATTGCGCCTCCTTCAGCACCTGAATGCTGTTACTGAATACCTTATCCAGCACGGTATCCAGATTATCGTCGGCCGTGATCTCTTCCTCTTTCTCATAGGGCAGAAAGTTGAAATAACTCACCAACGCGCCGCGCAACTCGCGAAAACCGGAATAACCGATTTTTTTGGCAACCTTGACGATCAAGGGTTCAGAAACATCAAGACACCCCGCAACTTCACGCAGTCCGGTATTTTTTGTGATGTTTCCTTTGGTGATCAACCACTCAACGATACTGCGCTCAGTCGGATTCAGCGAAGAGAGCGACATCTTGATCTTGGCCCCGATGGCCAGTGCATTTTCGGTATCCGGTAACACTTCGCGCTGATTTGCCATTTATCCCCCCGCAGTTTATGTCGATGTTCGCCAGTAGTTTACCACAGCCCCCAGCGGGACATGAATCCCTATCTGGCCATTCAAAGCAATAAATTCACAATCATTATCCATATTGTAAAATCCTGACATCCGATAAAGATATCAGCATTGTCGATCACTCGCTTTATCCAGCCCCCAATCCATCAAGTACTACACACCAGTGATGGGAATAATCTTTTGTTCACAAATGTTTTAATTTATGTGAAGTCGATCTCTTCGGTCTATTGCAATGACATATACTTCACATTAATAATTCGTACTGTGAAGTCTATGTCATTCTGATTCAGGATGAAGCCTCGATTGCTCCGGGAAAAAACCACTATGCAATACCCGATCTGATTTAAGGGAAAACTATGAAATCGTCATTCTTCGGTATTCTTCAGCGTATTGGGCACTCTTTTATGCTGCCCATCGCTCTGCTCCCCGTCGCCGGGTTGCTGTTGGGCATTGGCGCATCATTCACCAACGCCACCACCATCGAATCCTATGGCCTGCAATCCCTGTTGGGTGACGGCACGGTACTTCACGCATTACTCACCGTAATGAAAAGTGCCGGTAGCGTCGTCTTCTCCAATCTGCCGATGCTGTTTGCCATCGGCGTCGCGATGGGTATGGCTACCAAAGAGAAACAGGTCGCCGCCATCTCCGGTGCAGTCGGCTTCTTTGCCATGCACGCTACCATTAATGCCATGCTGCAACTCAACGAGTTATTGGCCCCTGGCGCGTTACCTGATGGTTCGCTGGGCATGAGCGTGGGGATCAAGTCTCTACAGATGGGCGTGTTCGGCGGAGTTCTGGTTGGCCTGGGTGTTGCCGCGCTGCACAACCGTTTTTATCGAATCGAGCTGCCAGCAACGTTCTCATTTTTCGGTGGCACTCGGTTTGTACCTATCGTTACCGCATTGACCTATGTGGGTGTGGGCATCCTGATGTTCTATATCTGGCCAACGATACAGGAAGGGATCATGCATCTCGGCGCGTTGGTTAACCGGGCAGGCTATGCCGGTACCTTTATCTACGGCTTTATCGAACGGGCACTGATCCCCTTCGGCCTGCACCACGTGTTCTACATGCCATTCTGGCAAACCGGGCTGGGCGGAACCGAAATCATCGACGGTATCTCGGTCTCTGGTGCACAAAATATCTTCTTTGCCGAATTGGCTAGCCCGAACACCAAAGAGTTCTCGGTAGAAGCTACCCGTTTTATGGCCGGTAAGTTCCCGTTCTATCTATTCGGCATCCCTGGGGCCGCACTGGCTATCTACCATTGTGCCAAACTGGAACACCGTAAACTGGTGCTTGGCCTGCTGCTGTCGGCCACCCTGACCGCCGTGTTGACCGGGATCACCGAACCTATCGAGTTTTCATTCCTGTTCGCTGCACCGTTGCTGTATGTACTGCACTGCGTGCTGGCGGGTCTGTCGTTCATGCTCTGTCACATCTTCAACGTCGGTGTTGGGCAAACCTTCTCCGGAAGCCTGATTGACTTCGTGTTGTTCGGCGTACTGCAAGGCAATGTCAAGACCCATTGGCTGAATGCCATCCTGATCGGTATTCCACTGTTCCCGATTTACTACTTCAGCTTCCGCTTCCTGATCCTGCACCTCAACTTCAAAACACCAGGGCGTGAAGACGAAGGCCAGGAAACCAAGCTCTATACCCGTAAAGACGTTGAGGCTGCCAAAGCCAACGGCCAGCAAGGCGATCAGGTTTCCGATTTGATTGTTGCCGGTCTGGGTGGCAAAGCCAACATCACTAATATCGACTGCTGCGCCACGCGGCTGCGGATCACCGTCGCCGATGAAAATCTGGTGGACGATAGCCTGCTTAAAAGCTCAGGGGCACGCGGTGTGATCCGCCGGGGCAAAGGCATCCAGGTGATTTATGGCCCGCAAGTCACGTTGATTAAATCCAATCTGGAAGACTGTCTGCAAGACGCTTAGTAAACCAACATCCCATTACCAACGCATTACTGTGAATTTGTTGCTGCCAGACCGGCAGCGACAACAGAGGATAAACGATGAAAATTGCCATTGGCTGTGACCATGTAGGGATCATTTTAAAACCCACCATTGCCGAACACCTGGAGGCGAAAGGGATCACCGTGATCGATAAAGGCGCTCATGGAGAGCAGCGTACCGACTATCCGCTGTATGCCAAAGCCGTTGCCGACGCAGTAGTCTCGCAAGAGGCCGATCTTGGCATCCTCATCTGTGGTTCGGGCATCGGTATTTCGATTGCTGCCAACAAGGTCAACGGCATCCGCGCAGTGGTATGCAGCGAGCCTTACTCGGCCAAGCTGTCCCGTCTGCACAATAACACCAATATTCTGGCCTTCGGCTCCAGGG
Organism: Citrobacter sp. Cpo142; assembly: GCF_030332425.1. Classification (NCBI taxonomy): domain Bacteria; kingdom Pseudomonadati; phylum Pseudomonadota; class Gammaproteobacteria; order Enterobacterales; family Enterobacteriaceae; genus Citrobacter; species Citrobacter sp. Cpo142. The sequence goes on along the minus strand of NZ_JAOWHW010000064.1, from coordinate 1,231 downwards.
TCATCGGTGCCGAGCTGGCGAAGATGATCGTCGATGAGTGGCTTAACGCTGAGTTCGAAGGGGATCGCCACCAGAAACGTGTTGAAATGATAGCCGTTCTGGAGACTCTTCCATGAACAATGCATTCTGCCCCTCATTGATGTGCGTTGACTTCTCCCGCCTTGGCGAAGAGCTGGCCGAACTGGAAGCGGCTGGAGCAGCCATGTTCCATATCGACATTATGGACGGCCATTTTGTCCCTAATCTGGCGCTGGGGCCGGAGGATATTAAGGCCGTCGCTAAGCTGGCGAAGATCCCTTATGACGCCCATCTGATGATGAGCAACCCGGACGCGTATATCGACAAGTTTGCCGATCTGGGTTGTAACATTATCTATGTGCACGCTGAAGCCCCGACACACCTGCACCGTACCTTGAGCAATATTCGCCAGCGTGGCGTCAAGGCTGGCGTGGCCATCAATCCTGGGACGCCTTTGAGCAGCCTGAGTGAGGTACTGGATGTGGTTGATGTCGTGTTAGTGATGTCGGTCAATCCTGGCTTTGCCGGCCAGCCGTTTATTCACAACACGATCGATAAGACCCGTAGGCTGCGCAAGATGCTGAGGGAACAATACAGCGAAGCAAAAATCGCCATCGATGGCGCTATCTCACCCGCAATTGTCAGAGAGCTGGCCGCGGATGTGGATATGTTTATCCTGGGTACCGCCGGGTTGTTCCGTAAGGAAATGAGCTATCAGAAGGCAATGCAGATATTACAGGAACAGGCTGAGTTGACTTCACCCTAGCCCTCTCCCACAGGACTGCCTCTTATACACAAATCCCCCGCATTTATGCCGGGGATTTTTTAACTTTTTCCTCTTCCTGTGATCTTCCTTAGTATTCTCTTTCTGTAGTTTTTTAGTATGGTGCCATCTAATTGTTATTCACGGCTAAATTTTTCTGTACAAAAAACAGGCTTAACGTGGGATAATTTCCGTTTCCAGGCGGACCCCAAATACGTTGATTCTACCAGGTGCATGTTTATCGTAATGTGATCGTCTGTACCGGGTATTTGCTTTATGAAACTGATATTCGTCCTTGCAAGACGCGTCAATGAAGCATCAAAACGATCTTTGAGTTGTCGATCAATACGTTTGCTCTCGATGCTGCAGTACTTAGGGAAGGTGCGAACAAGTTCCTGATATGAGATCATCATATTCATCCGGAGCGCATCCCAGAGGGACATCATGAGC
>NZ_JAOWHW010000063.1:0-1833 GCF_030332425.1 Citrobacter sp. Cpo142 | reverse complement strand
TTGGTTTGGGAGAAGGTTCGGCATTACCCGTTGGTGTGCCTGTCCCGTGGCCTTCCGCCACTCCGCCAACAGGCTGGCTGAAATGCAACGGGGCTGCTTTTTCGGCTGAAGAATACCCGGAACTGGCAAAGGCTTACCCGACAAATAAATTGCCTGATTTACGCGGTGAATTTATTCGTGGCTGGGATGACGGACGTGGTGTGGATGCCGGGCGACAATTATTATCTTCACAGGGGGATGCAATAAGAAATATTGAGGGATTCGCAGATGGCGGGATCGGCATGTCTTTTGATGCAATCAGAGGGGCTTTTTACGATGCAGGAACACGATCAGCGATAATGGCGAATAACACAACTGCTATAGGCAAAACCGATGACCTTGGATTCGACGCCTCTCGTGTCGTGCCAACAGCTAATGAAAACCGTCCACGTAACATCGCCTTTAATTATATTGTGAGGGCTGCATAATGAAACCTGTTTTTGATGAAAATGGGCTGGCTACAGTACCGGGTAATATGCGTTGTTTTTATTATGAGGCAGTTACGTATGAATATACTGGCTGGTCTGATGAATATATTAATACTGGCGTAAGTATGCCCGCCTGTTCCACTGGTATTGACCCGGGCGAATACATTCCGGGAAGAGTGGCAGTATTTACGGGTAAGGGATGGAGCCATGAAGAAGACCATCGCAATGAGACTGTTTACTCAACAGAAAATGGCGTAGCTGTTACAGTGGATTATATCGGTGCCATCAAAGACGGTTATGTCACGCTTTCACCGTTAACGCCATACGATAAATGGGATGGTGAGAAATGGGTGACGGATACCGAGGCACAGCATAGCGCCGCACTAGACGCGGCAGAAGTAAAGCGCCAGTCGCTGATTGATGCTGCAATGGCTTCCATCAGTCTGATTCAGCTGAAATTACGGGCCGGGCGGAAGCTGACGCAGGCAGAAACCACCCGACTTAACGCTGTGCTGGATTACATTGACGCGGTGGAGGCAACAGATACCAGCCCCGCGCCTGATGTCATCTGGCCTGAACTGCCGGAGGCGTAGGCCATTCAATATCTGGCGCACTGGAAGTATCGACCAGTTCCAGTGCGTCCAGATAATCCAGCCACAAATTATATTGCACCAGTTCCTCACCTTTCAGGCGACCAATCGCCGCTTTACCAGGCCATTGCTTACTGTTTATGTATTCGTTGACCTGATTAATCAATTGCTGCTTTTTCAGTTCGGCTGCGGCAATTTGTTCCTCATGAGTTGGCGGTGGAATATCAATCCATGCAGGCATTCCGTCGATGACACCTCTGTATTTTCCTTCTGGTGCTTCCTTCATAAATTCGGCGGCAACAGTGTCGTCAATTTCGATTCCATCATCGGGCCATTCGCCGGATTCCTGATAAGCGATTTTAAGCTCCACAGGGAAAAACGCATTTTTATCGGCACTGAAAATATATTTCTGCATTTCTACCGTCCTATCGAAATATAACTGAATCTGTATTGCTGTGAGATATCACTGGTTGCCACACGCCACGCTGAATTACTGATATGTTCAAAATTTACAGACAAAACCTGCGGGGCAGGACTCGACGGGTCTGACTGAACGGCATCAGACATAACACTGACTGAAACCATCGGCTGATTAGGGAATGGTATAGGGAAGTGTCCACTGATAAAGCGGGTCGTGTTTCCTGAAAAAGTGCCAAACTGAACAATATATCCACCTGGTAGCCTGAACCATCCCGAACCAGAAGCGAATGCTCCCATATCCGGTATCTGATTATCTCCTGTGCCCACATCCCTTTTCGCCGCTTCTCCCAAACCAA
>NZ_JAOWHW010000062.1:0-241 GCF_030332425.1 Citrobacter sp. Cpo142 | reverse complement strand
TACGGAACGCGGGAAGAAGCCCGCAGCGATATTTTTGATTACATCGAAATGTTTTATAACAGTAAGCGTCGGCATGGTTCTAGCGATCAGATGTCACCGACAGAATATGAAAACCAGTATTATCAACGGCTCGGAAGTGTCTAGATTTTCCGTGGCGATTCATTCTTCTCGGCTGACTCAGTCATTTCATTTCTTCATGTTTGAGCCGATTTTTTCTCCCGTAAATGCCTTGAATCAGCCT
>NZ_JAOWHW010000061.1:0-905 GCF_030332425.1 Citrobacter sp. Cpo142 | reverse complement strand
GCCGAACTGCCGCTTGATGATGCGAAACGGGTGCTCCACCCTGGCACGGATGCTGGCTTTCATGTATTCGATGTTGATGGGGTCCGCTTGGAAAAAGGAAATTATCCTACGCTAAGCGCATTTTTTGCACAGATGGCTACCGACTGAACGTAACGTGTGAGTCATGATCAGAAATGTGTTAACTCTAGGAATTGACACGACTTACTGTTCGATGGGGAAATCATGTTTAGCTATCTCAAGGCTATGTATCATCAATCAAAAATTCAGGCTGAACTCAAGGCACAGATACATGAACAAACTACGGTTAATGCTATCTGTCATCACCCTGAATCAATCGAGATCATTGCGGTTTGTTCGACTGATGCGTATTACCGAAAACGTAAGGACGCTGCTTTTCTGACAACCTGTTCTGTGCTCATGCGTACTTTAAAAGATGAATCCGTACCGATGGTACTACGGAAAACAGCATGGCGATTATTGAACGAAAGATACCAACGAATTAAGTTAAATCAGGCTTATAGGATAGAAAATTTCTTGCTTGTTGCCGATTTTGAATATGCTCTCGAAGAACATGATGAACTAGCAGAGTAGTACTAGTGAGGCGATGAATACCGACAGTTAACGTGCATGTGACTTAAACGTCCGAAACCGAACGATTACGTACAGCATGTAGACAACATGTCCGAAAGTAAGCAAAACCATTAACGGACAGCCGGATCATTTCGTACATCCCTTACGGTCAGGGGTTCGCGCTCAATGGAACGAAATCACCCGTTAGCTTAAAACGCTTAACGTAGGATAATTTCCTTTTTCCAAGCGGACCCGCTCAAGAAGCTGCTTGCCGAAGCCATGCTGGATAAAGAGGCGCTTCAGGTGGCTCTTGGGCGAAAGTACTGACGACAGAC
>NZ_JAOWHW010000060.1:0-853 GCF_030332425.1 Citrobacter sp. Cpo142 | reverse complement strand
CCTGTGAATTGGGTCGCTTCATAGACATGCCGCCAAAATGCGTACCCACTGTTCCAGGGTTGTATGTCAATAACTGGGTTATATGGCCGTAACTATTATCCAGGGTAAAGAAATCACCCTTGACGACACCAGACGTCTTGCCGTTCACTGTGTTAAGTCGGGGGTCATTACCGGCGGCCACCGTTCCCGTCTCAGTTCCAACGTCCCTCGTAGCGCTGTTTCCTAAACTGAGGTTTGTGCGGGCGCCTGACGCGGTTGTCGACCCGGTGCCGCCCTGGTTAACGGGAACCGCGCCATCAGATTTTGTCGCCATATTATCGGCAAGGTATTTCCAGGACGGGCCGGTAAATGTTGATTGGTCGGGTAACTTTACAGTTATTGTCCCGGTACCGCTGAATACCTGCTGCCAGTTCTGTTTGTCGTAATCCAGCCCGCGCAGTGCTTCGGTACTTTGTGCCACCAGCGCCGCGGTAACCATATTTAGCGCCACACGAGGAACAGCTGACCAGGCAGCGCCAGATTGTGTTGGCCCAGTGAAATTGCTGACCAGCGTCAATGCTGTACCGCTTTCCACTGATTTAATCGGGAGCGTATAGGGAACGCCGCCGACAGTGACAACAATAAAATCTCCGGCCGCCACCTCGGTAGTAAACGCGGTTCCGTTGCCAGCGACCGCAGCAGAATTATTCGTCAGGGTTAAGGTTCCTGCTGGCATAGTTTTTCCTCAGTACATGTTCGGAAGAATAAGAATGGGCATGGCGATATTCCTGTTACGGGTCATATCCCAAGAACCGGAATTGCGGTCCGCAAACACTTTGTTGTAGGCCGACCTGACGCTACCGCCTGACATGAC
>NZ_JAOWHW010000059.1:0-267 GCF_030332425.1 Citrobacter sp. Cpo142 | reverse complement strand
CGCCATCAGGCAGACCTGAGACTGACAGGACAGATTAAACAGTTCTGGCTGGAATCGGGATGCGTCTATGGTTATCGCAAAATCCATCTGGATCTGCGGGACAGCGGGCAACAGTGCGGAGTGAACCGGGTCTGGCGACTGATGAAACGTGTCGGGATAAAGGCTCAGGTCGGATACCGGAGCCCGCGGGCACGTAAAGGCGAGGCCAGTATCGTGTCGCCCAACAGGCTCCAGCGACAGTTCAATCCGGATGCTCCGGATGAGCGT
>NZ_JAOWHW010000058.1:0-291 GCF_030332425.1 Citrobacter sp. Cpo142 | reverse complement strand
GGTAATGGTGCCAACTTACTGATTTAGTGTACGATGGTGTTTTTGAGGTGCTCCCGTGGCTTCCATCTCCATCAGTTGTCCCTCCTGCTCAGCTACTGAAGGCGTGGTGCGTAACGGTAAAAGTACTGCCGGACATCAGCGCTATCTCTGCTCTCACTGCCGTAAAACATGGCAACTGCAGTTCACTTACACCGCCTCTCAGCCCGGTACACACCAGAAAATCATTGATATGGCCATGAATGGTGTTGGATGCCGGGCAACCGCCCGCATTATGGGCGTTGGCCTCAACAC
>NZ_JAOWHW010000006.1:0-545 GCF_030332425.1 Citrobacter sp. Cpo142 | reverse complement strand
GATTAAAGATCTGGAATCTCAGTTGAAACGAAAGTTGGACGAAGATGAGGTTGGACAGCGCTTGCTGAGTATTCCCTGCGTTGGAACGCTGACTGCCAGTACTATTTCAACTGAGATTGGCGACGGGAAGCAGTACGCCAGCAGCCGTGACTTTGCGGCGGCAACAGGGCTGGTACCCCGACAGTACAGCACGGGAGGTCGGACGACATTGTTAGGGATTAGCAAGCGGGGCAACAAAAAGATCCGAACTTTGTTGGTTCAGTGTGCCAGGGTATTCATACAAAAACTGGAACACCAGTCTGGCAAGTTGGCCGACTGGGTCAGGGAGTTGTTGTGTCGGAAAAGCAACTTTGTCGTCACCTGTGCTCTGGCAAACAAGCTGGCCAGAATAGCCTGGGCACTGACGGCGCGACAGCAAACTTACGAAGCATAAAGGCAGAAATACACCAGTTTAAACAATCATTCATCTGGTTTTGCGAATACTGATATTGATGATACTAACGGCCCACCGGCCTGTTGAGGAACCTGTAAAACGGAAAGGCTCA
>NZ_JAOWHW010000057.1:0-9808 GCF_030332425.1 Citrobacter sp. Cpo142 | reverse complement strand
AGGCTGATTCAAGGCATTTACGGGAGAAAAAATCGGCTCAAACATGAAGAAATGAAATGACTGAGTCAGCCGAGAAGAATTTCCCCGCTTATTCGCACCTTCCCTAAAAATATCCCCTTCCTGGCGGTGGATAACCCGGCGGATTCTGCTGTGGAAGCCGTACGTGCGCTACGAACCAGTCTGCATTTCGCTATGATGGAGACTGAGAATAACATTCTGATGATCACCGGTGCGACGCCAGACAGTGGTAAAACATTTGTCAGTTCAACTCTGGCAGCGGTGATCGCCCAGTCCGATCAAAAAGTGTTATTTATTGATGCCGACTTACGCCATGGTTATTCGCATAACCTGTTTACCGTGAGTAATGCACATGGCTTGTCGGAATATCTGGCAGGTAAAGATGAGCTCAACAAAGTGATCCAGCATTTTGGCAAAGGAGGCTTTGATGTGATTACTCGCGGTCAGATGCCACCTAACCCGGCTGAACTGCTGATGCGCGATCGGATGCGTCAATTACTGGAATGGGCGAACGACCATTACGATCTGGTGATTGTCGATACGCCGCCGATGCTGGCGGTGAGCGATGCTGCGGTCGTGGGGCGCTCTGTCGGCACCAGCCTGCTGGTTGCGCGTTATGGCCTGAACACCGCCAAAGAGGTGAGCTTGTCAATGCAGCGTCTGGAACAGGCAGGCGTCAATATTAAAGGCGCTATCCTCAATGGTGTGATTAAACGCGCCAGCACCGCTTACAGTTACGGCTATAACTATTACGGTTATAGTTACTCCGAGAAAGAGTAAAACTGAAGGTAAAGTGACCGGATGCGGCGTGAACGCCTTTTCCGGTCTACGCATTAGACAGTTCTTCGTTTGTCATCAGCCTCAGAGCATTCAGGTAGCTGAATGCTCTTTTTTATGCATTACAAACTGCACGCCGGTATGCGTGCTTCATTCACGATTTGCGTAAAACCGGCCAACGAACACATGCCCTGCGCATTTCGCTCTTCACATCCTGCCAGGGTCAGTTTCACCTCTCCGGGCGGCGTATTTAATGACAGCGGCGTTTTATCACGCATCTGCTGTAAAGTCTGGAAGACCAGCGAAACCTGAATCCACTGGCTGTTATCGCTTAGCCGACGCCAGCGTTCAAACACCAGTTCACCATCTGGCGGCGTGTTATCCGGCTGACCTGGAAGCGTCCAGTTGAGCTCCAGTGCGCCGCCGAGATTTGCCAGATTAGTATCGTGTCCGGCGATAAACAGCACTGAAGTGGGTAATATCACACCATACGCCTGTTTTTGCGGTGGATGGGGCGTCAACGCTGTCATGATCAAATCCAACAACGGGGTGGCGCGGCTGCGGGCAACCTCCGGCGTGCGTTGTAGTAAATAAAATTGCGCGTTATGCAAACTTAGCAACGTGTTCCACTGGTGTGAATCAGTGATCCTTCCCCACCCCGGCTCCGGCATTCCCTGTGCTTGTTGCAGGAGAAATATCTCCGTCAGCATTGATGCGAGGCTTACCGCACCGGTTAATGAGACATTGTCGGCGCTCACCTTGAGTTCCGATGGTAATGCCTGCGTTAATGAACAGCTTTCGTCCTGTTTCTCACGGTTAAGGCACAAGTTTGATTGCGGAAAATTAAGCACCCGTTCCAGTTCGCGAAACGCCGTTTGCCGATGCCCGGTAAAGTCAGCAATTGACCCTCCTGCCCTGCTGAGGATCGCGTCAGTCACGTTCGCGTTATCCAGTTGGCAAACGCCAGTTTTTAGAGGATTAAATAACGGATCGGGACTGGACGTATCTGCCTGGGTATGTACGGTTATTGCACAGTCAGGTGCCAGCCCGGCGGCGAAGGCTTCGCCTGTTTTACGGGTACGCTCGTCGACATCAGCAATAATCGCGACCTGACCAGGCTGCGGGCAGCCCTTTTTCGTCAGCAATCCGTCGGCTACCAGACGCTGGCGTTGGTAATGTCCGAGATAAGCGATTAGCTCACCACCGCGCGGTGTCAGCCAACCCAGTTTTACCGGCCAGGTTGGCCATGCGTCTGGGGTGACATCCTGCATCAGTTGCGTGGCCTTGGTTGGGGCACGCACACCATGACGACTGACAATCACCACACTTTCCAGCTTCAGCTCCGGCTCACTCTGAGCGAATGCAGATTGCGGGGTTAACGGAATCAGAAGAGATAAAAATGGGATCAAGATCGCTTTCATCGATATGTTTCCGCTTTTCATATCCGACATTATTGATTGCCTGATACGACGCTAATGCGCCGCATCAGACTTACGTTCGTTAACTTTTCAATCGCGGGTCCAGCCATACCAACACAAGGGTGGAGAGCGAACACATCAACAAAATGCCGACGAACCAAAGTAAATACCACATTGTTCCTGCTCCTTAGTACAGCTCGTTTTCGTTACGGCGGAGAGTTTCTGTCGTCATGCGCCCCCACATTTTGTAGTAGCTCCAGAGAGTGTAGAGCAACACAATGGGCAAAAATATCAGCACGATTACCAACATAATACTCAGCGTCAGCTGACTGGAAGTGCTGTCCCACAACGTCAGGCTGGAGATTGGACTCACGCTTGACGGCATGACAAAGGGGAACAGCGTGATGCCTGCCGTGAAAATCACGCCAAATTGCATCAATGATGCCATCAAAAATCCCCAACCCGGGCGACCACGATAAATCGCCATCACCGTCAGCAATGGGCAGAAGAACCCCAGTAGCGGGAAGATCCACAAAACGGGCGACTCGACAAAATTATTCATCCAGGCACCAGGTAGCACTGCCACCAGTTTCATTAACGGATTGGAAGGACCGTTAGCATCCTGGGCGAGCAGTACAAAGCCATCAATACCGACCCACAGCCAGTAACCCGCCAGCAAAAAGCACAGCATCACCAACAGTGCAGCGCGTTTAGTCGCCAGCTGTGAACGCAGATGAATCACACCAACAGTTTTCAGTTGTAACCAGACGCCACCTTGCAAAATCACCATCCCAAGGCTGAGCAATCCGCACAATAAAGGGAATGGCGTCAGCAGTTGCCAGAAGCTGCCGAGATACTCCACGCGTAATTGCGGTGTGAAGGCAAACGGCACGCCGAGCAACAAGTTGCCGAAGGCGATACCGAAGACTACCGGCGGCACCAGACTGCCGATGACCAGACCGGCATCCCACATTTTACGCCAGCGTGCATCGGCGATTTTTCCGCGATAATCAAAGGCCAGCGGGCGGAAGAACAGCGAGCACAGCACCAGGATCATCGCCACATAAAAGCCGGAAAACGCCGCTGCATACACTCTGGGCCAGGCGGCAAATAATGCCCCACCTGCGAGGATCAACCAGACCTGATTGCCTTCCCAGTGCGCACCAACGCTATTAATCACTATCCGGCGTTCATCATCATTACGCGCCACCAGCGGCAGCAAACAGCCGATCCCCATGTCAAATCCGTCGGAGATCATAAAGACCACCAGGATCACGCCAATCAGCAGCCACCAGATGAAGCGCAATGTTTCATAATCAAACATGATTTTCTCCTTTACCCCTGTTGCTGCGTCGGTTGTTCACTCTGCATCGCGCTCGGCCCCAGACGGGCATATTTCTGCATCAGGTAGACTTCGGCGATTAAGAACAGGGTGTAAAGCCCTACGATCATGATCAGTGAGAAAGCCAGTTGTCCTGTGGTTAAGGCGGAGTGCGCGGAGTATGTCGGTAAGATGTCCTGTATCGCCCACGGCTGACGACCAAACTCGGTCATAAACCACCCGGCTTCAATCGCAATCCACGGCAACGGCAAACTCCAGAGCGCCATTTTCAGCACCCAGCGATGCTGGTCGATTTTGCCACGCAGCGTCTGGACAAGCGCAATCAGCATCACCAGTAGCAGCAGGGAACCACAGCCCACCATGATGCGGAAACTCCAGAATACCGGCGCAACCTGAGGTATTGCACCACGCATCGCCGCCTGGTACTGTGCGGCTGTGACATGATTCATATCCGGCGCATAGCGGGAGAGCAACATGCCGTAGCCCAGGTCACCTTCCAGTTCCCGGAATGCCTGCAACACATGCGGCTCACGATTGCCTTGCGATATTTCCTGCATTAACAGCCAGACCATACGTCCGCGTTGCAAGCGTGGGTAGGTTTCAGCCATCAAATTCTTCAGACCCGGCACGGGTTTATCTAATGAGTGAGTGGCGAGGATTCCTAGCAGCGCGGGAATTTTGATGGCAAAGGCGTTACGCTCTTGATCCTGTTCCGGCCAGGCAACCACATGGAACGGTGCAGGTGCAGGTTCCGTTTGCCACTCCCCTTCCATCGCCGCCAGTTTTACCGGTTGTACTTGCGCGACTTCATACGCAGAACTGTCTCCGAGTTGCAGCGTGCCAATAATCGCCAGAGTACCGAAGACGGAACCGATGGCAAACGAGCGTAATGCGACATCGCGCTCCCGTCCGCGCAGTAAATACCAGGCGCTGATCGCCATAATAAACATGGCCGAGATTTTGTTGTTCTTTTAGAGCCTGAGGTTTAGCGTAAGCGGGAGCCAGCCTGTAAATACCATCACCATCGGGGACGATTCTGTCGCCCAGACGATTAAGATCACGATACAAAGTACGCTCACTGATGTTGAATTCGTCCATCATCTTCTTACGTGATACAAAACTGTACTGGTAAAGTTCTGCAATAATAGCGGTTATTCTTTGTACCATTACCTCATGCCCGCTCATGCCCGTTCTCCTTGTAATTTTTCCTTGAGATTACCAGTTGCTACTGACAGGGCATGTCAGTAGCGACTGGAGGATCATGTTTTCATATCGGCAAATTTCTCACATAACTTAAGGAGATTAAGTCGAAAAGTCAGTTAATGGATTTTGCGGTCAATAACATAATCAGTCTCCTGCAGGCAGTCGCGAGTAGCCACTCAGAGGTGAAAGAACAACTGACGTGTCAAGGCTTCAAAAGCGGAGTATGCTGAGATTCAGTCGATTAGAGCCAGGCTGAAAAAATCTTTATAGACTTAGTTTGTTTTGCCTCAGGACTGACTGCAGCCAAACGAGCGTTCATCTCGGCTGTATGACTTGGTCCGTTCCTTCGCAAAGTAGCTCAGACGGAAAGTGAGCTTATCGTAAACCGCACGATAGTCTGTGGCGTTGGCATCCAGATAATACAGGGGATTATCTGGGATGTGGACCAACGTTCGGTATTCGGGGTAAGGGCCTAGTTGCAAAGCGCTCAGCCAGGCTTCACGTATCAGGCTGGCTAATCCCGTTCCCCCTTCTCCATAGCTCCCAAGTCCATTGAATGTGTCTTTGTTCACGAAAAGTACCATGTGGTAATGGGACTTCTCGTTTATTTCTCCCACTTCCCGAACCCAGGCGTAACGCAACTGGCATGGGTAGCTCCTGATGCCATTCTTTATTTTATTTCGGTACCGAGCATCGATTTTTGCATTAAGCGATTCAATGAAACGGGATATCAGACCACTATTCCTATTACAGTTGTCATCAGGCAGACGTAGATCGACACGGACAGCCATTGTCCTTGGGTGTTGTGCTATAGCGTTATCAATTACACCCAGCATCCGTTGCAAATACGTTGTATTGAATGGGGCATGACGTTGGTCAAGATAAATATCATTAAGCATAATAGATTCCTGTGATCTGAATATCGGGCAGGACGGAACCTTACCCGCGATGGTTGAGGTAATTAGGTGGTATCAAATCTGGCTTATTGAGTTTGTGTTGGATGTTAGTTGGGTGATGCTGACTAAATTGCTTGGTGTGTATTGCGTAGGTGTGTATTACTGGAATATTGGGGTTTATGTACTGATATATATTAACAATCCGTCACGTATTAATACTCAACATTCAGGCCAGATGCGGTTTGATATTTCATTGTGTTAAATTATTTACTCCGAAGTTAATGTCGTCTGAAAAAAATGATTAAGGGGTGGCTATAACTTATTTCAATCACGGTGCATGATCAGAGTGTCATTTAAAATTAAGCAGCAAAAAGGGCATGGAGTTTGATAAACACAGTCCAAAATATTTAATTTCTGGAATCATTAATTTTAGCCTGCAACCACTCCTCCAGGTCGCTTTTTAACCAGCGAGAAGCTCTACCCATCTTAATGGGTTTCGGAAATACCCCTTCCTGTATCAACTTATAGAACCATTTATCACTCAGGCCAGTAAGGCGTGTGATAAACTTCATATCGATGAACTCATCTTCCAGTAGTGCAGGTTTAGTTTTCATGCTGAGTGTCCCATTGCGAGAAGAGCACCGGAGCAGGCGATAACTAATTGTTCACGCCTTCTCCTCCACATGAATGGGGTGTGACGTAAAAAAAGATCTGGAAGGAGCAGTTGAGCTACCCAACTAAGAATGCATAGATACGGAAAACCTCGTGTAACGCTGTTCTCTGACCGTTACAATTTGACGGATGTCGAAACTTTGTAGAGTGCAATCATGAAAATTATTCAGAGTGGTGAGTTGATCAGTACTCTCCCCCAATTTACCAGAGGCAGAAAAATCACAGGAGGCAACCAGCCATTAATCACTTACTAATCAGTTAGTAATCACTACTTTATCATTAAAAAATCAGCAAAAAACCAGTCAACAGTCACCTTGCAGATGCCAAATCATCATGGTTCATTTATACTTTTGAAAGCATCGGACAGATGTGATATCACACTGGAGGGTACATGCTTAGGTATGACGAAGTGAGAGAGGAGTTCTTTTCCCTTTACGTTCTGAGTCTGTATTACAACGAAGATTACATTAAGCAGGCGAGTAATTTCGACACGCCTGAGGAATTTCAAAAACTCATTAATCATATATTGAACACTAAATTCCTATTCAATAATGAAGCAATACAAAGTGCGCGTACTTACTTGAAAAAACAGTTCCATTACAAAATCATTGACAAAGAGAAGTTCGATTGTTTCAAAGGTTCTGATAGAGGATCGTGGTTTGCCTTAATGTATATATATAACAACAGAATCAGTCCTGAAACCTCCTCGAGCGTGAATATCTTTGCACAAGATAATATTTACAACCCGAACTCAACTCCTGCATCCTTTTTTGAATTTGAAAACATTGATGAAATTAAAAATTTCTCACTTGATGAAGTACAAGCCGAAATGCAGATGGGAATCTCCCCTAGCAATAAAGAAAAAAATAGAGATACACCTGAAAAATACTCGCGTAGATTTTATTTAACATCTGGCGCAGATCCCGACAACTACAGCCCGAATACAACATCCGAACAAGAACGCATTTGTACTTTGATGAGGTTTATTGATTTAGCTCCTGTAAGTTTAAGTCAGAAAATTTCTTATTTTCGTAAGTTGCATGATAAATGGCTAGAGCAATATAATACATTCCTTACTGATTATGACTGGCTAGATAAAAAAGATGAAAAGCAAGCTATCTATTGCTGGGAGTATCTGAGAAATAAAAATATGATCCCCTTTTATTTAAAACCATATAACACTGCAATGAGAATACAGATGATCATTGCATGCATGGATAGTTGGGACACTGGAGTTGAAGAAAAATATTTCTTTATTCAGAAAATGAAGCATGCTTGGCAGCAGGCTGTTTCATCACGTAAAAAAGACAAAAAGTAGATCAAGTTAATAATTTTCAGATATATATCATCCCTTTGAACATACCAGATTAACGGTGGAATCTCACGATTCTGCCGTTTTTGTATTATTTTTCAGAGGAGTAGTAATGAACAATTCTGAAGGATTGAAGCCGTTTCAGCAATCGCTCGCTGGTCTGCCACAGTGGGTGTCTGAACGTATATTGCAGCAGATAAATCAGTTAACCCGCTACGAGCCAGTGATCGGCATTATGGGTAAAACCGGTGTTGGGAAGAGCAGTCTGTGCAATGCCCTGTTTGCCGGAGATATATCACCGGTCAGCGATGTGGCTGCATGTACCCGTGAGCCGCTGCGCTTTCGCCTGCAAGTCGGCGACCGCTATATGACGCTGGTGGACCTGCCCGGCGTGGGCGAAAGTGGTGCTCGCGATACCGAGTATGCTGCGATGTACCGCGAACAACTCCCCCGGCTCGACCTGGTTCTGTGGCTGATTAAGGCCGATGACCGGGCGCTGGCGGTGGATGAACATTTTTATCATCAGGTGATTGGAGAGGTATACCGGCATAAGGTGCTGTTTGTTATCAGCCAGTCGGATAAGGCCGAACCCACCAGCGGTGGGGGACCGTTGTCCACGGCGCAGAAGCAGAATATCAGCCGTAAAATCTGTCTGCTGCATGAGCTGTTCCAGCCCGTACATCCGGTGTGTGCCGTGTCGGTCCGTCTTCAGTGGGGACTGCGGGTGATGGCCGAGCGAATGATTAAGTGCCTGCCACGTGAGGCCACCAGCCCGGTGGTGTCGCAACTCCAGTCTTCCTTTCGCACGACGGTAGTCCGGGAACAGGCTCGTAGCGATTTTGGTGAAACCGTCGGGGCCGTACTCGATAGCATCAGTGCCTTTCCCCTGATACCCGCCCCGGTACGGGCTGTCATTCAGGCCGTGCGCACCACGGTGGTGTCAGTGGCCCGCGCCGTCTGGGATTTCTTCTTCTGAGTATTTAACCCATCCCTGTTACTTCCCTGCCCCTGTCGCCGATGCGACGGGGATCCCTTTTATTTGTTTTCCCGTTATGAGGAGTCTGCTTATGACCCGTCTGGCTTCGCGCTTTGGCGCAGCAAACCTTATCCGTCGCGACCGTCCGTTAACCCGTGAAGAGCTGTTTCGCGTAGTGCCCAGTGTATTCAGTGAGGACAAACACGAGTCCCGTAGTGAGCGTTATACCTATATACCCACCATCTCCCTGCTCGACAGCCTACAGCGAGAAGGCTTCCAGCCATTCTTTGCCTGTCAGACCCGCGTGCGTGACCCGGGTCGTCGTGAACATACAAAGCATATGCTGCGTCTGCGGCGGGAAGGGCAGATCACCGGTATACAGGTGCCGGAAATTATTCTACTCAACTCTCACGATGGAACCAGTTCGTATCAGATGTTGCCGGGACTATTTCGTGCGGTTTGTCAGAACGGTCTGGTCTGCGGCGAGTCGTTTGGCGAGGTGCGGGTGCCACACAAGGGGGACGTGG
Source organism: Citrobacter sp. Cpo142 (assembly GCF_030332425.1). Classification (NCBI taxonomy): domain Bacteria; kingdom Pseudomonadati; phylum Pseudomonadota; class Gammaproteobacteria; order Enterobacterales; family Enterobacteriaceae; genus Citrobacter; species Citrobacter sp. Cpo142. Next base: position 667 of record NZ_JAOWHW010000057.1, on the reverse strand, counting down.
TGAGTCAGGTGATTGAAGGCGCGTATGAGGTGCTGGGGATTTTTGACCGGGTGGAGGAGAAACGGGATGCCATGCAGTCGTTGCTGTTGCCACCCCCGGCACAGCAGGCACTGGCAAAAGCCGCCCTCACATACCGCTTTGGTGAAGACCACCAGCCGGTGACTGAATCGCAGATCCTCTCCCCTCGCCGCTGGCAGGATGAGAGCAATGACCTGTGGACCACGTACCAGCGTATTCAGGAGAACCTGATTAAGGGCGGGCTCAGTAGCCGTAATGCCAAAGGAGGACGGTCACATACCCGTGCCGTTCGCGGTATCGACGGGGACGTGAAACTTAACCGGGCACTGTGGGTGATGGCGGAAGCCCTGCTCACGCAACTGCAGTGACCGTTTAATGTTGCTGCTTTGTTAATATCGGACACCACCTGTCCGCATCGCACCGTGCTGACGGTCCTCACTCACCGAGGGAAGGCCTGTAACCCCCGCTGCCTCTGGCTTTTGCAGAAATAAAAAATAGTTTCTGCTGTGTCCATACCCTGTCCGCCCCTCTATTTAAAATAATCACATCATTTTCAGTCAGTTAAATTCCACGGAGAACGTCTCATGACACAGGCAGAACGCCGCCATGACCGGCTGGCTGTCAGACTGTCACTGATAATCAGCCGTCT
>NZ_JAOWHW010000056.1:0-287 GCF_030332425.1 Citrobacter sp. Cpo142 | reverse complement strand
CGGGTCATATCCCAAGAACCGGAATTGCGGTCCGCAAACACTTTGTTGTAGGCCGACCTGACGCTACCGCCTGACATGACCACGCCTTTTGTTCTGATATTTCCCCATCCACCAATCATTCGTACCTGAACGCCGGTATAGACTATCTGGCAGAACCCGCCGCCAATATCCTGAAAGGCATCAGTGATCTGGATTTGTCGGTCATAGACAAAGGGGCGTTTCAGCGTGGAGAACGTCACCTGGCCTGCGGCGTTGGTCATCGTGATACCGTCGCCGCCGACAGGTGC
>NZ_JAOWHW010000055.1:0-586 GCF_030332425.1 Citrobacter sp. Cpo142 | reverse complement strand
GAAGCCAAAAGCGAGATCCTGAAACTACGGGCACAGCTAAAACGTACCGAAGAAGAACGGGATATCCTGAAAAAGGCCGCGCGGTACTTTGCAAGGGAGCCCGACTGAAGTACCGCTTTATCAATGAGCACCGCACTGTATGGGGTGTGATGACAATGTGTCGGGTACTGGATGTCGCCCGGGCCGGGTTCTACGCGTGGCTGCATAACCCGGTCTCGGCACGTGATAAAGATAATCAGCGTCTGCTGACGCTTATCCGTGACTCCTATTCACTGAGCGGAGGCGTATACGGTTACCGGCGGGTTCATGGCGACCTGAACGAAATCGGGGAAACCTGCGGTAAAAACCGGGTGGGCCGTATTATGCAACTGAACCGGATTAAAGCCGTGCGCGGCTATAAAGCGCCGCGTCGTATCGCTGGCAGACCTTCAGTGGTTGCCCCTAATCGCGTGCAGCGGCAGTTTACTGTTGTCCGGGCCAATCAGGTCTGGGTCACCGACATTACTTATAGTGTGCCCGGAGTTCAGGGCGGGCATGGATGCTTAAATGAACCGCGAGTCTGTCTGGAATATTGAACCGGTAACTC
>NZ_JAOWHW010000054.1:0-395 GCF_030332425.1 Citrobacter sp. Cpo142 | reverse complement strand
TCACAGGTAATTTACCGGTTTGATGATAATCGCTACCTGGAGTTGATCGGTTATGATTGTGAAGGATATGTTGTTTACCATGACATAAAAAGAAAGATCCACAAATCAATTTATGGCAATCCAATCTATAGGGTTTTCTCGGGTGAGTTTATCCATCCCTCAGAACAGTACATACTTGTGCCTGAGTGGGAGCCAGGGGCATATAAAATATCTAAAGATTACGGACAAACATGGCAGGTCGCAACATATATGGCCCCTTTCCCAGCGCTGGAGAGAAACTCAGATGGTTTTATGCGTGACAGCCCTGAAGGAAAAGAAATAAAAAGAGTGGTGGTGGTCAATAACCAGGCGTTTATTTCCACAGCGCAGGACCATTTGTATATGAGTTCATATCC